>QKGJ01000288.1 GCA_003251275.1 Ignavibacteria bacterium | reverse complement strand
AGTGGGTCAGCAGGACATCGGTGGCGGATGGTTTGGTGGTAGCCATCCGCTAGTTTCTCCAGCGAACGTAGTGATTTCGGCGGCGTCGACGTCTTCTCAAGTGCCGATCCTCCATCACCCAGACCAGAGGGGGATTGGAGGAGTAAGAAGCTGAGGCAAGTGGCGGAGGGGCCAGCAGAATTGCACAGACCATCACCTCAAGAACGAAAAGTCTCATGGTTTCAATCCATAATCTTGCAACTTCTGATTGTAAAGCGCGAGAATCTTTTCTTCAAAATTTCCAACATATGCACGCGACTCATGTCGAGTGCTGCGGAAGATTTTTTTCCGGACACTCGCCTCGAATTCCGGGTATCGGGTTTCCCAGATTTGCTCCATTTTTTTCTGAAAGTAGCGGTCTATGGACTCTGTAGGCAATCGGTTGATAATCGATTCGACTACTCTTTGCAAGAAACTATTCCTGTCGTTCGTATTCGACTGTGTCATCAGGCTAATATCAAAATTCGGGAAGTATTCCTTGATCCACGCATTTGCGTCCAGGTATGTGTGAAAGAGTGAGAGATTGTACAATGGTTTCAAGTGGGCGATCTCCGTTGCAACAAAGATGTTTTCCTCTTCCGTGCGCAAATGATCAGTTGTTGCCAGATAGTTCAAACAGAAATATTTCTTCCTGTTGAGAAGGAATATCTTCTTGAACGCGATCAGGAGAGTGCGGGTAATCCAGAGTTTTCCGGGATCGGTCAGGACAAAAAAATCAACATCGCTATTGCGGGTTGTAGCATTTTTTGAGAGATCACCCGATACGAAAACCGCACGAACATACGGAAATCTCTTAATAATGTGCGTGAAGAACCTCGCCATACGCCACAAACGGCGGGCATGTCTTTCCTTCTTTGTCCGTTGCTGGACAACAGGCTTGTCTATTCCCCGCACAAAGTAATAATCCTTGAATTCTCGAATGACATCGCCGTCTGTGATTTGGCCGAGACATCGTCTGAATTCTTCAAGCGATATGCTGTTTACCGGAAGGAACATGAATAATTCAGCAGACGAAAGGGGATGGTGCCAGATGTCATAGTAAAGAAGCGTACGAAGGACTCCCTCGCGGAGAATGAGATGCTTGCTGTCCGGAACATTCGTCATGGTGCAGCGTTTTAATGATTAGCTGGGACCAAGGGGATAAGTAAATAGCTACAATATCCTAAATCCAGTCCCTTTTCGCAAGCATTCCTTGTGGGTCAAGACCGTTTTCGGTATCTTTTTCAGCAAAGTTCGTCACAATTCATGAACCACGAATGTCCCGAATCATCTCCCGAATACTCCGATCAGCACTCTTTACGAAGTTGGCTATTGTCTGCGCATCTCTCGTCGGGTTCTTTCTCCTTGTAAATTATGTCCTCATGCCGTTGTATGTCAATCGTGGTGGAACTCTCGCAATCCCCAATGTAACCGGCGTCCCTCTCGACAGTGCCATGATCATCCTAACGAGTCTCGACCTCACTCCTGTTCAGGCTGAAACTCGGCCTGACCCAAAATTTCCAGTCGGCATTGTAGCACAACAAAACCCAGCTGAAGGATCGATTGTAAAACAGGGCCGGAGAGTGTATCTGACCATAAGTGGGGGCGAACAGCTGGTCAACGTACCATCTCTGAAGGGAATGTCCACGCGCGATGCCCGGTTTACGCTTGAACGGTACGGCTTCCGCTTGGGAACGGTCCTCTACGATACTTCGGCACGATACCCCGAAAACACGATTCCGCAGACAAAACTTCCACGCGGTTCAAAGGTCGGAATTACGATCAGTCGTGGAGCGATCATTGAGGAGGTACATGTCCCAGAAGTAATCGGGAAGACGTTGGGAGAAGGAGAGAAGGATTTGGTGAAAGCGAATCTCAAAATCGGTAATATCACCTACCAGGTGAGCGAAGATCTCGTTCCGAATACAATCATCGATCAATTTCCTCGTTCAGGAGAAGCGGTTCAACGAGGTCAGGCGATTGATCTGTTTGTAGCGAAATTAGCCGGGCATGACAATCCTGCACAACCAAAACGTTAGAGAATTCCATGGTGAAAATTGCTCCATCAGTCCTTTCTGCAGATTTTTCCATCCTTCGAGAACAGGTTTCGCTTGTTGAAACGGCAGGTGCAGATTGGCTTCACCTGGATGTAATGGATGGGCACTTCGTCCCGAATATTACCTTCGGTCCCCCTGTCATTAAGGCCCTTCGGCCGCATACAAAACTGCCATTTGATACGCACTTGATGATCGAGGACCCCGATCGATTTATTGAGGATTTCCGGTCAGCAGGTTCGGACAGTATTACTGTGCATTTTGAGGTCTGTCGCCATCTACACCGCACCGTGCAGAGGATAAAGGATCTCGGCGGGAAGGCGGGCGTTTGTATAAATCCTGCAACACCTGTGGCTGCACTACGAAATATTCTGCCCGATGTCGATCTCGTTCTCATCATGTCGGTTAATCCGGGATTCGGCGGTCAGAAATTTATCCCCGGATCGGTGGAAAAACTCCGTAGCGTCGCTGATGAGATGAAACAGCGCAATCCAGATCTTTACCTGGAAGTTGACGGCGGGATTGATGACGATACTGCAGCATCGGTTGTTGCAGCCGGCGCCAATGTATTGGTTGCTGGTAGCTACATTTTTGGTGGCAGAGACATCAAGAGTGCGGTGCAGAGACTACGTTCGAAAGCACAACAAGCTCTATCGTAGCCATTCGTTACCGAAGCCCGATCACAAAAAAAAGTTTCCTGCCCCTCTTGACAAAGACGAAATCTTCCCTTACATTCTTACCCATTCCACGATAAATACCTAAAATATTTAGGTATAATTAACTCCCTGCATAATAAATGGTAATGCCGTGGTCTTAGACGAGATTGACGTGAAGATTCTTTCTGTTCTTCAGGAAAACGGAAGAACGAAAAGAAACATTCTGGCGGAAAAGGTCGGCCTATCTCTGCCTTCAGTTAGTGAGCGGCTGAAGAAGCTGGAAGAGTCCGATATCATTACGGGATACTTTGCCACGGTCAACGCAGTGAAGCTCGGTAAAGACATCACGGCCTTTATTTTCGTCACCGTCGATTCTTCGAAGCACTATAACACTTTCCTCGAGCACGCGCGGGCTCTTGCTGAGATACTGGAATGTCACGCAATTACCGGGGAAGGCTCGCACCTACTGAAAATTAGAACAACCAATACCGCCTCGTTAGAAAAGCTTCTGGCAAAGATTCAAGCTTGGAGCGGCGTGGTCAGCACGCGTACTAATCTCGTGCTCTCGACGGCGAAAGAAACCATGAAAATTGACGTGGCAACAACGAAATGATCCCGACGATTTCAAATGAATTTAATTCCCCTTTTTCATTCACCTTCTAAAATCAAAGGAACTCTTATGGCCCAGCAAGCCGGCAACACTGCAATCGCGAAAGTCTTCAAGCTCATCAAAGACGAAGACGTGAAAATGGTGGACTTCAAGTTCATGGATTTCCCGGGATCGTGGCAACATTTTTCTGTCCCCGTGACGCAACTCTCCGAATCTTCCTTTGAGGAAGGGTTCGGCTTTGATGGATCGAGTATTCGTGGATGGAAAGCAATTAATGAAAGTGATATGCTCATTATCCCGGACGCATCGACAGGGAAGATAGATCATTTTATCGACGTGAAATCTCTAAGCCTGATATGCGATGTTCATGACCCGTTGACGAAAGAAAAGTATGAACGGTGTCCGAGGAGTATTGCCCAGCGCGCTGAGGCGTATATGAAGTCGACCGGAATAGCGGATACCTCATACTTTGGTTTCGAGGCAGAGTTCTTCATTTTTGATGATGTACGATTCGATACGAACGAACATTGCAGCTACTACTATCTCGATTCGATTGAAGGCCGCTGGAACTCGGGCCGTGATGAAATGCCAAATCTTGGATATAAGCCGCGTTACAAGGAAGGATATTTTCCTGTTCCTCCAACGGACCATCTTCAGGACCTCCGCAATGAGATGACGCAGAATCTCATTCGGGCCGGGTTAGATGTCGAAGCGCAGCACCATGAAGTGGCAACCGGAGGTCAATCGGAAATTGATCTTCGCTTTGCGCCGCTACTGAAATCGGCCGACGACATGCTCCTTTTTAAGTACGTCATCAAAAATACAGCCCGTCTTCGGGGAAAAAGCGTAACGTTCATGCCAAAACCTTTATTTGGCGATAACGGATCAGGTATGCACGTCCATCAGAGCCTTTGGAAGAATGACAAGCCTCTGTTCTATGGTGATAAGTATGCGAACCTCAGCGATACGGCTCTGCACTACATTGGAGGTCTTTTGAAGCATGCCCCGGCACTCTGTGCCATCACCAACCCAACCACGAATTCGTACAAGCGTCTCGTTCCTGGTTTTGAAGCGCCAGTAAACCTTGCGTATTCTCAAAGGAACAGAAGTGCATCAATCCGCATCCCAATGTACTCCGCAAGTCCAAAAGCGAAGCGGTTGGAATTTCGCTGTCCCGATCCGGCGTGCAATCCATACCTTGCGTTTTCTGCTCTGCTTCTTGCAGGGCTGGACGGAGTGATGAACCGGATTGATCCGGGAGATCCTCTCGACAAAGATATTTATGATCTAGAGCCGGAGGAATTAAAGAACGTTCCTTCCACGCCAGGGTCACTGGAAGATGCACTGCAAGCTCTTGAGCGAGACCATGACTTCCTTCTGAAAGGGGATGTCTTCACTGCAGATGTCATCGACACATGGATTCGCTACAAGATGGACAGGGAGGTAAAACCAATGTCACTCAGACCCCATCCGTATGAGTTCGGACTTTATTACGACGTATAGTATCTTCCTATGATCAATCGTCTTTGTCCCGTGATGCCAGCGCGAGGTCACGGGATTTTTTTTGTTCGAAAGGAAACGTCCGCCAAGCTTGAATTTAGAAGTGAATATAACTATTTTCGGGTCATGGCCAAACAGAATATTCTTTATGAAGTCCGGGGACGGAAGGCGTTTGTTACCTTGAACCGTCCGGAAAAGCGAAACGCTCTTGACGATGGAATCGTGAAGGAGTTGACACAATGTTTTGTCAACGCGCAAAAAGATCCAAATGTCAAAGTAGTTGTCCTGGCAGGTGCGGGAAAATCATTTTGCTCTGGTGCTGATCTTGATTATTTGCAACGCCTGCAAGGCTTTGATCTGGATGAGAACCGGGCCGACTCTCAACGGCTTGCCGCCCTCTTCCGAACAATCTACGAACTTCGTAAACCGGTCATTGCAATGGTGAATGGACCTGCGCTTGCCGGTGGTTGTGGCCTGGCATCGGTGTGCGATTTTATTGTTGGTTCCAAAGAACACGCCACCTTTGGGTATACGGAGGCTCGCATAGGATTCATCCCTGCGATTGTGATGATCTTCTTGATTAAGCGTCTGGGGGAGGGACGCGCCCGGGAGCTTGTCCTTCGCGGAAACATCATCTCAGCGGAAGAAGCAGAATCAACTCAGTTGATCACGAAAGCGGTCCCGGAATCCATCTTGCAGGAGACAGTGAACCAATTGGCCGATGAGCTCATCGAACGGAACAGCCTCACGGCGATGGGATTGGCCAAGGAGATGCTCTCAAAGCTCCAAGGGCTAAATCTTCAGGATTCATTGGACTTCGCCGCAAATATGAATGCTGCCGCCCGCATGACGCAAGACTGCAAACACGGCATTTCATTTTTTCTCAAGAAGGAAAAAATCAAATGGTAACGTTCGGGACGGATGATTTGTTCACAGCAATTCGAAGCGTGCCCGACTTTCCGAAAAAGGGAATTGTCTTTCGTGATATCACCACCCTGTTGAAGGATGCTGTTGCATTTCGCCGTGTCGTGGACATATTGTATGAAAAGTACGAAAAGGTCCCCATCGATAAGATCGTCAGCGTTGAGTCAAGGGGTTTCATTTTTGCTGGACCTCTTGCGTATAAGATGAATATCGGGTTTGTCCCAATTCGGAAGCCAAACAAACTGCCCGCGGAAACCGCGCGAAAAGAGTACGCGCTCGAATACGGAACCGACGCAATTGAAATTCATAAAGATGCAATCCGCGCTGGTGACCGCGTTCTCCTTCATGATGATCTTCTGGCAACCGGAGGGACTATTGCAGCAGCTGCAGACCTCGTTGAAAGTCTGGGGGGAGTTGTTGTGGGGATGTCCTTTCTTATTGAGCTTTTCTTCCTAGGAGGAAGAAAACGCCTTTCCAGCTATGACGTCTTTTCCATTCTTAAATACGAGACCGAGTAGCTCTCGCCCCACTCTTTGTCCTAACTTTTTTTCCTTCTTCCCGTAGATTGATGAACTCCTTGCCTTGACGGAAAAGGACGTTTTTCCTAAATTATGACCGCTTGGTCATATCACGGACTAATCGGTCAGAAATATGAACAGTCAGTCTCTTTTTTGGCCAACAGTCTTTGTTCTTGGAGGATAATTATGGCGGCACGCCAGCAGTTACAGCGCAAAGAGCGTGAACGACTTGCCAGACGAAAAGATATCATGCAAGCAGCCCGGTCCGTTTTTGCAAAACACGGATACAAGAACGCAACGCTAGAGCAGATTGCACGCAGGGCTGAGTTCGCAAAAGGGACCTTCTATAACTATTTTGAGAGCAAATCGGATATTTTTCAAGAAATCCTGGTCTCGTTACTCGATCAAATGGCCGTTGTCGCCCGCCAGACAATGAATGAAGGGGGAACGACCCGGGAGAAATTCCACCGCTATTCTGTTCGAATTATTAACCTTTTTAAAGAGGAAGAAGATTTTCTGAAAATTGTGATGAGAGAAATGAACCGGATGATGTTGGAAGACCAGCATGAAAAGCTGGCTTTTTTCCGAAAGAAATTTCATCGAATGAAGGACATTCTCGCAGAGTCGCTCAAGGCGGATATTGCGAAAGGGCGCATAGTGAATGAAAAACCTGAGGAGCTTGCGCATCTTTTTATGGAGATGATCCACATTCGGTCTGCCCGGTGCTCGCGCGATGAGGGAAGTTTGGAATGCCTGGATGCTGAGAAGGAATCTGCGTTTATCGTCAAGCTGTTCTTCGACGGGGCGTCCACCCGTTAATGCACGTTGAAAACATCCACAAACATTATTGTCCTTCGTCATGAAACGAAATGCCATATTCTCCGTGCTCCTGATACTCTTAATGACTCTTTCTCTGGGGGCACAGGAACAGACGGCTCTTCAAATCACGCTTGATGAGGCTATTCGGATTGCGGTGGAACGCAACCACGATCTTGCAGCTGCTCGATTTGAGGTAACAAAAGCGGACAAGCAGGTCAAGGAAGCATTCGGTTTAGCTCTGCCCTCAGTAGATTTTGCTGCGACATACTCGCGGGCATTGAAGCGTCCTGTCTTCTTTCTCCCGGATTTTGACGACCCCGAGAGCGGGAGAGTCGTTCCTATCCAGATCGGATCCGAGAACTCCATTGATCTCACTTTTTCAGCCACGCAAGTTCTTTTCAACTCTGCGGTGTTTACGGGAGTTGGAACAGCGAAAATCTATTCAGAAGCAGCCCGCGATATATACCGGGCTAAAGAGAATGAAATCATCGCGAACGTACGCCGGGCTTTTTACTCGGTGCTTCTTGCACGAGAGGGAAGTGCAATAATGCGCTCAACACTCCAAAATGCTGAAGACAACCTCAATAATGCAAGGGCCCTTGCGGAGGCTGGTCTCATCTCGGAATACGACGGGTTACGAGCCGAAGTCAGCTATGAAAACTTGAAGCCCGACGTGATGAAAGCGGAGGATGACTACACCATTGCGCTGAATAGTCTCCGCATCGCAATGGGGGTTTCCGCTGATCAGCCCATCGAAGTTGTTGGTTTGCTTCAGCCCGAAATCGTTGATGAAGTACAACTCACCAATGCGGTTGAGGACGCAGTGAAAATGAATCCCTCCCTCGAAGCCCTTCGAAAGCAAGCAGACGTCAACGAGGCAATCGTCTCGATTGAACGATCAAACTACCTCCCGACACTTTCTGCGTTTGGGAAT
This sequence comes from Ignavibacteria bacterium, assembly GCA_003251275.1. Classification (GTDB taxonomy): domain Bacteria; phylum Bacteroidota; class Ignavibacteria; order UBA10030; family UBA6906; genus SZUA-287. Next base: position 11,837 of record QKGJ01000288.1, on the reverse strand, counting down.
TATCAAATGCAGGCACAGAAAAACCAATTTAATTTTTCTACGAACGATTTCATTGGAAGCTCTGTCGTGGGATTGAATCTGTCCTTCAATATCTTCAAAGGATTTCAAACGAACGCCCGCGTCGAGCAAGCAACTCTGGACCACCGGCGATCGCAGGAGCAACTGGCAGCGATGGAATCGAACTTGCGCACACAGGTGGAATCAATGATATTGCGACTTCGTTGGGCGCAGAAGCAAATTGGTGTTCATGAGAAGACCATCGCCCAGGCTGAGAAGGGGTATCGCATTGCGTCAACCCGGTTTGCTTCTGGTTCAGGCACGCAGTTGGAAGTTAACGATGCCCAACTTGCCCTTAACAGGGCGCAGGTGAATCGCGTCGAAGCAATTTACCAATACCTCCTTGCTGCCACCGATATCGAGCAGGCACTGGGGGGTCTTAACACACCCACTGGAAAGATACAGTAACTTGATGGATAGTATTATGAGATTGCTCGCTAACCTTCGGAACATAACGCTTGTTCTTGCTTCTACGCTGTTATTGCATTCTTGCGGAAACTCCAACGCGGATGTTGACAAATCAAACCGGGAAACGCTTGATGCGGATCCCGTTGCCGTGAAAGTACAGGAAATTCAGCCTTCTCGGTTCTTCGAAACCATCCAAGTCGTTGGAATTGTAAAAGCGTACGATGACATCCTTCTCAGTGCGGAGGAAGGAGGGACGATAAAGGAATGGCGCTATCGGAAGGGTCAATTCGTCCCAAAAGATTCTATTGTGGTGTTTTTGAGGGATGATGTCTTGAAGGCGAGTTTCGAGGCTGCCTTTGCGCAGTATAAGATGGCAGAGTTGAATTTCGAAAAGCAGCAACAAGTGTTCAAGGAGCAGGGGATAAGCAAGCTGCAAGTGATGAATGCCGAGTACAGCAGGGATGCGGCGAAAGCACAGGCAGAATTAATGAGCGCACGCTGGGAGCGAACACGTCTCCGCAGTCCTGTTGCCGGAATTTTGGAAGAGCACTTCCTGGATGAATCCGAGCTTGCTGGACCAGGGGTTCCCGTCGCGCGCATCGTCAACGTAAGCACAGTGAAGATCATGATCACCATCCCCGAGAGTTATGCAGCCTCGGTACAGAGGGGAGCGCCCATAGAATTTACGGTGCCTGCTCTCCCGGGAAAAGTCTATACCGGGACGATCGGCTACGTCAGTTCCACCGTTTCTCCGGATAACAGGTCGCTCTCCGCAGAAGCTGTTGTCTCGAATCGCGATCGGGTTCTTCGTCCGGAGATGGTTGCGAAGGTAACCGTCGCTCAATCGGTGCCAAGAAATGCTCTTGTGGTGCAAGAAGACCTCGTCCAGCAGCTCGATCAAAATCGGGCAGTGGTCTATGTCGTTGCGGACAGGGTCGCAAAAGAGCGAAAGGTCACTTTGGGAGGACGCGAAAAAAATACAGTTGAAGTGCTCTCAGGATTACGTCCGGGTGACAAAGTCGTTGTCTCCGGATTCAAGAAGCTCGTCGATGGGCAAGCTGTAAGGATCCTTCAATAGGCTGGCAGATTATGCGTATTTCCAATATTGCCGTAGACAATAGGGTTGCAGTGTATATTCTCATTGCAATCATTGTTGTTGTTGGAACAACTTCCTATTTGTCTCTTCCGCGGGAAGCGGCGCCGGACATCACCTTTCCGCTCGTCATTGTATCGACCCCCTACATCGGCGTTTCCTCTGAGGACATCGAGGGGCTGGTGACACAACCCTTGGAGCGTAACCTCAAGTCGGTGAAGAACCTCAACAAGATCACTTCCGTCTCAAAAGAAGGACTCTCCACCATCCAGGTGGAGTTTACAACAGATGTGATAATTGACGAGGCCATCAGGAGGGTTCGTGATAAAGTGAACTCGACAATCCCTGAACTCCCATCGGATATCCTTGACCCCGTGATAACTGAAATTAATTTCAGTGAATTTCCGATTTTGTATGTCAACGTCGGGGGTGAATTCGGCATGGCGCGACTCCGCACCGTGGCAAAGGAACTCAAGGAAAAATTCGAAACTGTCCCCGGCGTGCTTCGTGTTGATATGAATGGCGCTATCGAACCAGAGGTTCAGGTGAATTGTGACATCGCATTGTTAAACGGCTATCAGGTTGGTTTTGGCGATGTCATCAACGCAATCAAGAACGAAAATGTGTCCACGCCGGGTGGACTAATTGATGATGGTACTAAAAGCCTATCGGTGCGGATACCCGGTGAATTCAAGCAAGTACGCCCGCTGGAGGATGTGGTCGTCAAGCTCATTAATGGCAAGCCGATTCACATCCGTGATGTTGCGGCAGTCTACTATGGATTCGAAGACCGTCAGACCCATGCCCGGCTCAATAGGCATGAAGTGGTTTCTCTTGCAATCCGGAAACGAGCAGGGGAAAACCTGATTAACATTGCGACCGGAGTCAAGAAGATCGTCAACGAAGAGCAAACGAAACTTCCTCCAGGTCTCAACCTCACGATTTCAAACGACCAATCGATTCAAATTGCGCGAAGTGTGAGAGAATTGGAAAACAGCATTATGACAGGAATGTTCCTTGTCGTGGTGGTGCTCTTTATGTTTTTTGGGTTCAAGAACTCCATGTTGATTTCGACTGCGATTCCTCTCTCCATGCTCATAGGATTTATCGTTCTTGCAGGGTCAGGAATAACGCTTAACTTTGTCGTGCTCTTCGCACTCGTTCTTGTCTTGGGTATTCTTGTTGATGACGCGGTTGTGGTAATAGAGAATATCTACCGCCACCAGCAGTCCCTGGATGAAGATCCGATCACCGCGGCGAAAATGGGAACTTCGGAAGTTGCAATTCCGGTCATCACCTCCACGCTGACAACGCTTGCAGCCTTTATCCCTATGCTCTTTTGGCCCGGTGTTGTGGGAGATTTCATGTGGTATCTTCCTTCAACGCTTATCTTCACGCTCGGTGCATCGTTGTTTGTGGCTTTTGTAGTCAGTCCGGTGCAAGGTGCGCAATGGATTGATTATCGAAAGCAGATACGAAAGGCAAAGCAGAACCTTGAGCATCCCACCTGGTGGAAGAGATATAACCCCATTACTATCATCTATCGGAAGGTGGATGAAGAGCTTTTTCCCTGGGCACAGGAAGAGTACGCCAAAACTCTGGCGTGGACGTTAGAACACAAATTTCTCACTGTCGGGGGAACGTTGGGACTTCTCGCTCTGGTCATTCTCCTCCTGGTGGTTTTCTATCCAGGAGATGAGTTCTTCCCAAACATAGAACCTAATCTGGTAAATATACAAATCGAGACACCTCCGGGAACCTCTCTCGAAGTTACGAACAGTATCGCGCATATTGTGGAAGACCGGTTGAAGAACGTCAATGGTCAGAATGATATGGAGTTCGTCGTTTCGAGTGTGGGCACATCCGATAATCCCTTCGACTTTGGAGGCCAGGGAACACCGAACAAAGGCACGATCGCCGTGAACTTTTTCGAGAAGAAAAAGCGCCGGCAGAGTACTTTCAGCACGCTGGGACATATTCGGTCGGGAGTCACGGGTATTCCGGGCGGCGACATTAAGGTAGTGAAGCAGGCGGTGGGACCGCCGGTGGGTGCGGCTGTTTCCATTGAAGTGTCGGGAGAAAGTTATGAGGAGCTTACAACATTGAGCCGCGCAATCCAAGATCGCATTCGAAATATCCCAAATCTCGTTGACTTGAAAGATAACTATGACGCAGGAAAGCCTGAAGTGCAGGTCGATGTTGACCGGGAGCGTGCGGCTCTTTTTCACATGAACACGTCACAAATAGCGTCGACCGTGCGTGCTGCCATTAACGGGGTTGAAGCGTCGAAATACCGTGTTGGGGAAGACGAGTATTCTATTCGTGTTCGTCTGAAAGATGATCAACGGACGTCAGTGCGGGATCTTGAAAACTTGAATATCACCTTTCGCAATAACCAGGGGAAACTTCTTTCCATCCCGCTTGTCTCGGTGGCATCGCTCCGCACCACGACGGGTGTTTCGGATATTCATCGAAAGGATCAAAAGCGGGTTGTTACAATTACAGGCGATGCACAGGGCCGTAGCGGACCGGAAGTTCTTCGCGATGTGAAAACAGCCGTTGCAGGCTTCTCGCTTCCCACCGGATACGAGATTAGATTTACCGGAGAAGATGAGGAACAACAGAAGGCGATGTCTTTTCTTCTGAATGCGTTTGTCATAACGCTTCTGCTCGTCTTTTTCGTGCTCGTGGCCGAATTCAATTCGCTGAAGGTTCCTTTCGTCATCATGTTGTCCGTCGGCCTTTCGATGATTGGTGTTTTTATTGGTCAGATCGTTACGCAAATACCGTTCAGTACGATCATGACAGGAGTGGGAATCATTGCTCTGGCAGGAATCGTCGTCAAAAATGCAATTGTGCTCCTGGACTTCGTCAAGAATCTTCACGAGGGAGGGTTGACGTTGAACGAGGCACTGATTGAAGCAGGGAGAACCCGCTTGCGTCCGGTGGTATTGACTGCAGCAACGACCGTTTTGGGAATTGCACCCCTAGCAACAGGATTCGATTTTGACTGGAGGGAGTTGCATTTTGTTATTGGCGCCGAGAGTGCTGACTTCTGGCGCCCATTGGGAGTAGCAATCATCTTTGGATTGACAATATCCACATTCTTGACTTTGGTGGTCGTCCCGACGTTCTATGCCTTGCTCGATGAGGCTGTTACGAAGATCAAATCATGGATCGGGGCTCTTCGTCTGCGGGTTGGAGGTAAATCGGGGATTGCGGTGAGTCAGGAGTAGCGACTAATCAAGCGGAGGGTCGGGCGGCTTTTGGCTTGGATCCCTGTCCTCTTTGCGGATGATGATTGACGGGCCGTATTCGTTCAGGAGATCCTGACAGAGATCGCGGGCTTCAAGGATATAGAGGGTGGCGATTTTTACTGCCATCGCAATATGCTCGGTGATGCTGGAAATATTCCAGAACATTTGACGCCCAAGTTTCCATGGGGGCTCAAAACCTGAATACCCCTCAATGGCTGTTCGGTATTCGAGGAACCGGGCTGCCACAATTGTTTCCCATTCAGCCTGCTGTATGGATGATGCCCCTTGTTCCTGGATATGTTGAATGAACTCGGTCTTCATTCCACTGTAGATTTTTTCTGCAACGCGCGGTGGAGCGGATCTCCGGATTGCCATGTCTCCTCCGAACATCAGGGCGATCATCACTTCCCCGGCATATTGTGGGTCGAGCTTAGGGTTCGGCCCAACCAGCGCCTGAATAAACTTCTCCAGCGAGAGATTTCCGGTTCCCTCCATACCCTTCCGAAGCGATTCATAAAGAATTGCTCCGACTTCTTCAGGGCTTCGATGCTTTTTGAATAGTCTCATGTTCTTTCGTAGTCCGGTGCATGAAGAAGGTACATCTTAAAATGTTTGGTGGCCATATTCAAGGGCACAGCATTGAAAGAATCGCATTGCAGTAAATATCAAAAAGTGGTATACTCCTAATGAATTGATACGCATTGTTTTGCATGCCCCTTTCTAATTACGTCGAAGCATGGTTCATTGTCCCATATGCGGGTCGGAGAACGGCTCATTCGCGACCGTATGTGTGAGTTGTAAGGGGTTCTTGCGTGCAAAAATAGAGAATCTCGATCTCTTTGCAACGGTTTGGATGATTGTGGAAAGCCCAAGTGCAGCATTTCTGAAGATCGTCCTTTCAAAGCACAAGAACTATGTGGTTTTGTTAAGTGCCTTATTCGGCATAGCTGTAACTTATGAGTTTTTTTGGTTTATGCGGTGGGGAAACAGCTCAGTGAATTTGTTCAGCCTGCTCGCTGGCGGATTGGTTGCCGGACCCTTTGTCGGGATTATTTTTCTTGGAGCAATTTCGTTGTTCCTCGTTCAAATAGGGCCGAAATCAGTATGGAAAAACACGCTTGCTGTAGTTGCTTATGCAGGGACTCCAGTGATATTTTCACTTGTGTTCATTTTTCCAGTTGAGATTGCAGTTTTCGGCGGGTATTTCTTTGGCTCCAACCCGCCGCCGGTTGTTTTGGATCCGGTCGCATATTACACACTGCGCACAATTTCAGCGCTCGTGGGACTCTGGGCTGTCTTCCTGGTGGGCCTTGCGATATCTGTGCTCAAGGAGTTGCCTATTCGCCGGGGAGTTTTGTATTCCCTGATAATGTTCGCAGGTATTGTTGGTTCTCTTGTTGCGATAAGAAGTTTCTAGGAAATTGAATGACTAAGGAAGAGTTCGAGCGAATCGTTCAAGAGGAAGTGGACGCCTTGCCAAGCCCGTATTCTGAGTTGGACAATGTTAGTGTCATTGTGGAGGATGAACCGTCAGCGCCGACTTTGGAGAAAGTGCGGATGAATAATACGTCGATACTCCTGGGGCTCTATGAAGGTATCCCGCGGACTCATCGGGGAACGGCGTATGGAATGTACCCGGTTGTGCCTGACACGATAACTCTGTTCCGGAACAACATTATGAAAGTCGGCCAAACTCCCCGCGGGATCAGAGAACAGATCAAGGATACACTCATTCATGAGATCGGGCATTACTTCGGTCTGTCGGAATTAGAGATTAGGGATGCTGGATACTGATTTGATAAACGCCATCACACACTGAAAGGTACTGTATGCCGAAAGTAATGTTTACGATTTCTTACAGCGTCAAACCAGGACGGCGCCAGGAATATCTTGAGCTAATAGGAAAAATGAAGGCGCATTTGGCAAACGTAGCCTCTCCATCCTACTCAGTCTTTGAAGCGAAAAACAAACAGAATCAGTTTACGGAAGTTTTCCTGACGAATAGTATGGAGGAATTTGATGCGCTTGACGACCAGGATGAAGCCACAGAGGCGATGGTGAATCAAATGGAAGAATACATTGACGAAGGCACGAAGAAGTACAGTACACTGGTAGAGGCATAGTTATTCGATGTTCATTGTCATTGAAGTATGGCTTTAAAGAAGCGGATCGATCCCATAGCCCAATTGATGCAGGAGCATGATGAAGCGCTCCTGAAGCTGAGTTCGTTACGAAAGGCTTCCCAGTCAATTGCCGACAAGGGATTTACGCAAGAGGCATTTGGGGATGTTTTGTCTGCGCTTGAGTTTATTGAGGAGGAGGTGAGTGTGCATAACAAGAGCGAGGAGGAGGCACTGTTTCCCGTTCTTGAACGGTATGTCGAGGGTCCGACAAAGCTCATGCGGCAGGAACATAAGGAAATGAAAAAGGAATTTCAGAAACTGCGCCGTGTGGTAACGAAGGTTGGCAAGAATCAGGGTGATCGGGAAGCAGATCGCGAATTACGCAATACATCAAGAGTCATCATCCAGCGTTTTGTGAACCACATACATAAAGAGAATCATATTCTCTTTCCCCTTGTACAAAAGTTCCTGACGAAAGATGCACTGCGCGAGGTAGCGCGACGAATGTTATAGGAAATGACAAACACACAGTTAACTGCCGAATCTCTGCAGACCCTCCTAACGACCATTTTTGCACTTCATCCGCCGGAAAAGCAACTCACCATACTTTTTGACATTCCGGGTGGGGGTGTGCATGATTCTGATTCCTGGAAAGACCGAAGAAGAATCGCCACAGAATGGTATGCTTCTCTTCGAACAGCGCCTGCGAGCAAGCTCTTCAACAGAGTTATCCTCGGTTGGTATGAAAACGTTGGTTCGAATAACAATGACCTCCCCTCGTCGGTTAGGGTCACCGAAGGAGACGTCTCGGAGAGCGATCTATCCCCGGGTAATCGATCAGATCTGTTGCAGTTGATATCAGACTCAACCGTCGTTCTCGCCCTTACCCATTTCTCGGCGACCGCCCCTTTGAAAATCATGGCGCGGGGGCGGGCATTCAAAGGGGCCTCCATGCCAGGATTTTCTCGTGAGATGATACCGGCGCTCAGCCTCGACTACGAAAAAGTTGACGCTCGTGTGCGAGAGTTCAAAGACAGGATGGATCGTGCGGAGGGGATTTCGATGGACTTTACAACGCCGAGCGGGAAGTGCTCGATGTACTTCGACCTACGATTTCGATCCGGGCATGCGAGCGGTGGACTGATGCGGAATCCGGGAATGGTTGGGAACCTCCCGTCGGGAGAGGCGTATGTTGTCCCTTACGAGGGAGAGAAACCCGGGGAGGAAAGTAAGACAAAGGGGACGTTGCCGGTTCAGTTTGGGGACGAAATTGTGTTGTATCGCGTTGACCAAAACAGAGCAAAAGAAGTGATCTCGACAGGAAGACAATCATCGCATGAGATGAAGTTGATTCAGGACGAACCGGCGTATGGCAATATTGCCGAAGTAGGCATAGGTGTTCTGGGTGAGTGGGGGATCGAGGCGGTTGGGAGCATCCTCTTAGACGAGAAGTTAGGGCCACATATTGCCTTTGGAAGGAGCGATCATTTTGGAGGGATCACCGCACCCAGTTCATTCAAGGATAGGAAGAGGGTCGTGCACATAGACAGAGTCTATGTCCCGTCACTGCAACCAAAGGTAAGTGTAGCATCGATGACGTTTCACTACGAAAGGGGAAAGACGGAATTAGCAATCGAGGCATCGAAGTATGTGGTTTAGATGAAAAGTATTAACACTCCTATTTGGAAAGTGTTGCACTTAGGAGATTGAGCAGTTTACTATGAACGACAAGAGCAGATCATCATTTCCGGCCGTGAAGAGTTTCAAACAAACGGGAGCTGACACAATTGAAATCCAATGGACTGACGGACATTGCGGGCTCGTCTCGCTCGGAACTCTCCGTGACATGTGTCCATGCGCCGGCTGTGCCGGGGAATCGATCCTGTTCGAATCATACAGTCCACCAGAGCCTGACAGAAAAGCTCCTGGCCGATATGAATTGAAGGCAGCCTCACCAGTCGGCAACTATGCATTGAAGATTGTCTGGGGAGATGGCCACGAGTTAGGCATTTATTCTTGGGAGCACCTCCGTTCCTTGTGTGAGTGTGAACAATGTCTAATTGCAAGTAACTCACCCAAAAGAATCGAAAGAGCCAAGTAACTGAATTTTAAGGGAATGATATGAGCGCGTTTGATTTGTTCAGAAGCTTTAATGAGTCATTGACAAAAGAGAAACGCGATTCGATCACGGAATTAATACATTCAGAGATGCGAGAGTTGATGGCGGCCAGAAGCGAAGATGCCAGAATTCGCCTTGTCCGTGAATATATCAGAAAAGTGAAATCGCAGGTCATCAAGCACAAAACCCCAACCTAAACTTAAGGAGAAGCAATGTTAGCGTATTTAGTTATTGTGGGTAGCCTCTTGCTGAATCAACCATCAATGAAGATGGCTGAAAAGGATCGTCTCTATGGGGCAGAGTTCTCGAAGGGCCAGATCGTCTCGATTAAGGATGCTTTATCTCGACCAGAAGACTATGAGGGGAAAACCGTGGTGCTAGAGGGAGAAGTCTCATCCGTTTGCGAAATGAAGGGCTGCTGGATGTACGTTAGCGATGGGGTAAATGAAATTCGGGTGAATTTTAAGGACTATTCGTTTTTCGTGCCGTATGACTCCCCCGGGAAGAAGGTGAAGATCCAGGGGAAGATTTACAAGAAGATGGTTGATAAGAACACCTTGAAGCATTGGGCTGAAGATTCAAAGTCTGTTGATGTTAATGCCAAGGAATTCAATGAGGACAAACTGATGATCCTTTTCGAAGCCTCAGGTGTTTTGATGCAAGGAGGTTCGCCACTGTCCGATGAACAAAGAAAGGCAATTGGAGGAGAAAAAGACTGACAAATGTCAGGATCACTAGCGCTTTTGCATCGTTGCTGAAAGCTTCATCCGGTCACCGTTTCGCATAACCTCAACTTCAACAATATCGCCGGCGCTTAATTCTCCAAGGATTGCCATGTAGTCATAAATGTTGAGGACATCCTTTCCCGCCATCTTGACGATTACGTCTCCACCGAGCAATCCTGCCCTGGCTGCTGGACCGTCTGCCCGTACGCCTCCGATCTTCATCCCATTTGGTGTTTCGCCGTAATCAGGTATGACGCCTAGGGTTACCTTGAAACCGCGTGTGTTCCCCCGGCTTGAAGAAGAAGGTACATTAACGTAGGCAGGACGCTCTGTGCTTTGGAGTATATCTTCCGCAACTGTTTGGATATACCGAAGGACGGTTTCCTCGCCATCGTAATTAATTAAGTTCCAATCATCGGACGGTTTGTGATAATCATTGTGGGTCCCCGTGAAGAAGAAAAGGACGGGAATGTTCTTACCGTAGAAGGAAGAGTGGTCGCTAGGACCGAATCCGTCCGCAATAAACGAGAGAGCAAAAAGGCTGTCGTGCTCCGATGTGTGATTTTCCTTCGTAAGTATAGCCTCCCAATTTGACGAGGTGGCCGTGCCATAGACGGTGAGCTTTCTGGACTCCTGCAGTCTCCCAATCATGTCCATGTTGATCATTGCAATAGTGTTCTCAAGAGGCACGAGGGGATGTTGAACGTAGTGCGACGAACCGAGGAGGCCAAGTTCTTCACCGGAAAATGCTAGGAACAAGATGGATCGATTGAGTTGATTCCGTTGCCCTGCAAAGAATTGCGCAAGTTCTAGTAAACCAGCGGTTCCGGATGCGTTGTCGTCTGCCCCGTTGTGCACTGCATCCTCGTCAGGGCTCAATGAACCAGAACCTTCGCCTCCGTGCCCGAGGTGATCGAAGTGTGCACCGATTGCGAGAACCTGATCGTTCTGGGCCTTCCCTCCCCTGAGAAATCCGGCCACGTTCGCGCTCTTTCCCTTTATCTGCTCAAGGTCTGTATTTATGGAAACTCTGACGTTTTCCGGGATCGCAAACGAGATGGGTTTCCTAGTTGCATTAATCGAATCCTGTATGCTCCGGAGATTGAGGCCAGCCGATTTCATGATTTTCTCAACAATCCTCCGTTTTACCTGAATCATAGGTAAGCCTGAGGTTGCCATGGAATGATCATAGCGGAGCGCAACAAGATCGTCATCAGGGTCATCAATTTCACCATTGATCAGAATGACTGCCAATGCCCCCTTTTCGCGTGCGTATCGTGCCTTGTTTCTGAAGGAGCTGAATTCCTGAAGTTCGCCATGCGGGTTTGTGCCATCAGGGGAGTATCTTAGGACGATTACGATCTTTCCACTGACATCGGTGTTTGCGTAATCGTCATAACCTTTTTCCGGTGCCGAAATCCCGTAGCCTGCGAAAACGAGAGTTCCCTCTACAGACGCATTCGTGGAAAAACCAAAGGGACGAAAGTCTTTGTCGACGACAAACTCTTCTGACCCATTTGAATTTGACACCACCATTGAATTACCTTTTCCAAGCTTTACCTGCTGAACGAAGTCAAATTCCTGAAAATAGTCTTTTCCGGGAACAGGAGGGAGCCCGAATCTCTCAAATTGGTTGGCAATGTACTCTGCTGCAAGGCGGTTCGCCGCCGTTCCAGTAAGCCGGCCATCGAGTGAGTCAGAAGCAAGAAACCGGATGTGCTGTCGTATTTCGAACGCAGTTATTGCCTCAGAGGATTTCTGGCTATTAGCAGAATCAAGAGCTATGATGGTCACAATAGCAAGAGTAAGAAGGCGAAGTCCCATGATTTTGCTCCGGTGTGAATTCTTCATTCTTTCCAGTTAACAAGGAAAAGGTTGGTCTCTCCCCGAACCTTTCCATTTCTGTTAGACGCAAATACTAGTTTTTTGCCGTCGCGGGTAAACATTGGAAACCCGTCAAACGAATCATTATAAGTTATCCGCTCGAGGCCACTTCCATCAAGGTTGATAAGGTACAAATCAAAATCCCTCCCTTTGGGATCAGCAAGATTCGAA
>QKGJ01000370.1 GCA_003251275.1 Ignavibacteria bacterium | reverse complement strand
GCTAAAACCCTGGCGGGCGGAGTGAATTGTGTATTGGGCATTTGCAATGGCGAGAAAATTTAGAACCGAAAGGACAATAACAAAATATTTCATGATGCGTCTCCCTCTCCAAATAAGGTGAGCTCTTTGGAAAGTATATTGAGGATAGCTTGGGAAAACACTGGATGAGTGGCCATTCTTTTTCCTCCGTTTGGAGAAAAGTTAGACCGGCAAAGGATAGTCAGATGGGGTAATGCCTGTGGAGAAAATTAGCACATTCTACCTCGATTTGCAAGCCGGGGTTTCAAATACGTAAATTCTCGCTGCCACACGATCAAGAATCCCACTCGGTTAGGCAGCTTTCGCAGATTTTTCAAGCGTTCTCATTTTGATACCGAGGCGGCTCAGCAAACCTGTTGGCATTTCTCCGCCTGCGAAGACAAATACGAAATCATTAGGAATATCGTGAAACACCTTTTCGTTTTCCTGAATTACTACGCCTCCTTCTTTTATCTCGACTACCTTGGAATTCATCAGAGCGGTAATTTTCCGGGAAGCAATCGAGTTGTGAATGTTTTTTTCGTTCTTTTCCTTGATGCGAACAAACTCTGCCCGTCGATAGCTGAGAGTTACTTTGTTGCCCGGTTGACGACAAAGCGCCACCGCGGCTTCAATTGCGCTGTCCCCTCCCCCGACAACAAGAATGTGTTTTTGTGTATACGACTCAGCTTCGATGAGACGATACATGACTTTGGCAGACTCTTCCCCGGGAACACCAAGCTTGCGAGGGCTTCCCCTCCGTCCCAATGCAAGAAGTACGGTGGAGGCATGAACGGACAGATCTCCAGATCGCAGGACCACACCATCTTCAACCACATCAATTTGCTCGACTTTTCTCTTGATTTGAATATTCAAGCTGAACTTTGTTGCCAGCATCTGCCAGAGTGAAAGAAGTTCTTCCTTCTTTATTTCCCTGACTTTCAATCGCCCGTACAATGGTAAATCAAGGGGTGACGTAAGGACAAGTTTCTGGCGAGGATAATGCAAGATGGTTCCGCCGATCCCCTCCTGCTCAAGGACTATATAGCGAAGTCCTTTTTCCTGAGCGGCGAGCGCCGCTGCAATCCCTCCGGGACCAGCACCCACGATTGCAACGTCATAACCGTCTGGACGACGCTGACGATTTCGTGAAGCAACATGATCAATTGCTTTTATTGCTTGAGAGACCGCGTTCTTAATAAGCCCGATACCCCCTAATTCACCGACTATGTATACGCCTCTCACGTTTGTCTGGAAGTGACCATCGTACTGAGGGATTTCCGTTCCATGGGTGGGCGTACCAAAGCCCATGATGATCGCCCCGACGGGGCAAACGTCCGCACACACTGCGTGTCCCACGCATTTCATCCCGGAAACAATCGTCGCACGTCCGTTGACCAGACCCAATACGTGTTCCGGGCAAATCTCGACACAGCTACCGCAACCAATACACGCCGCTTGATCTATGTGTGGATGCAATGTGACCGGAAGACCAAGACCGGCTTTCTTACTCTTCGCAAATGCGGTTGAAGAATGTTCTTTTGCCTTATGGACACGAATCCAATAAGGAACAGCAACAACAACAATGAGAAGAAGAAAAACTCCGTATGTCGCCAGGCTCTCCATCAATTCTCCTTTTCGGTCGTCATGAGTCTATCCACGTTTCAAGTCCTTTCCCTGATGACAGGATTCACAAGTGACTTCCAGGGGCTTGTAACGAACAACAAAAATATTGCCAGACCGGTTTTCAGTCGGGTGACAGAATCGACAATCTACTTTTTGGTGACCCCCAGTTAGTTGGAAACGAGCTTTGTTGTGATCGAATAACTGCACTTTCCAATCAAATGGCTGATGGCATGAGGCGCAATTGGTGGACTTGCCATTGGCGAACTGACGATCGTGGATATCCTTATGGCATGATTCGCACTCCTGCTTGACCCCCCTATAGACGATCGTCCTAAGGATCTCTCCCTCCCTTAATTTATGGCATTGGCGACATTCAGCCGAAAGATGTTTTCCGACAAGGGTGAATGCAAACTTTGAGTGGTCGAATTCCTTCGGTTTCCAACTCTCTGTCGCGTGACATGTTGAGCACTCGTTTCCCTTTTTCAGACTGGCAAATTTCCGCCCATGGGGGTCATCGTGGCATGTCTGGCATTCGAGTTTTCGAAAAGCGAAGGTTTTTCTTGCGGGCTGTTGATGGCACTGAAGACAAGCTGTCGCTTGATGAGCCCCCGTCAATGGGTAGCGGGCGGTCTGATGACGTGCAAATGTGAAGGTTGACGGAACAAACCCGTTTACCGTATGGCATTGCTCACAATCGTTCTTGTAGTTCTTGGCAAATTCACCATTGTGATAGTCCCTGTGGCAATCCGTGCATCGATCATGGGCAAGTTTTAGCCTTCGTGATTTGCCCAGTCCATGACACTGCTGGCATTTGACCTGCATGTGACGTCCTACTAGTTTGAACCCAGTGCGGTTATGGTCAAATCCCCGCTGTGCCATCCCCCCGATCCAACCGTTCGTGGAATGGCATGATTGACATGTTTCCGATGTAAATTTGTCCTTATGGGGGGATGCGTGGCACGGAGTACAATCTGAAAATGACTTGGTACCAAGGAACCCCTTGTTTTCCTTCCCAGGAAGCGGCTTTTCAGAATGACACTTCTTGCAACCAACCTTTGCGTGGAGTCCTGTGAGGGCAAAGCGTGTCTTGTTATGATCAAAGAGAGACGCCGGTGCAAACGCAAGTGTTGTGTGGCAAGTTTGGCAATCCCTGCCCATCGTGCCCTTATGGTGATCCTCGTGGCAAGAAAGGCATTGAGTCTGGAGGCCAAGAAACGATGTTCTCCCCTTCGTGCGAACAATATTGAGAACTTCCTTGTCTTTGATATTCTTCGAAGTATGGCAGGCAGCGCATTCGATGAAGTTGTGCTTCCCGGTTAATGAGTAACCGGTCTTATTATGGTCAAATATCTTCTGATTGAACTGAACTGTAATGGCATTCTTTCCCAAATGTTCTTTGTGGCATGTGACGCACTTTTTTTGAGCATTGAGGGCATGAAAGCCAGTTTTCGAAGCTATTGCTGTCTTGATTTCTGCATGACAATTGGCGCACTTGATACCAGAAATCTCTGATCCCACTTCATGGCACTGTGCACAATTTGTCAAACCTTCTAATTCCTGGTGGGCGGTGGAAAGATCACCGGGAGAGAATTGTCCTAATGCGGAAGCGGTGCATAGAAGACCCAACAGGATAGGGAAGAAGAACCGTCCCGATAAGGGAATCCACAACGGTGCGTTCAAGAAACGTCCCCTCCCCCAATCTGAATCACCGTCTTTACCCAATTCGACTCAATCACAGAATTCTCCATCAGAATCTCACACTGAATTCTGCAAACAGCGAATTGGAGTTGACACCGTAGCCTTGAAGTCTCTCAAAAGTTGTGATAAGACTTACTTGGCGCGTTATAAAAAAGAGAAGGTCCGCTCCAATTGTGGTGGACTTGTTCTGGCTGCTGATGCTCCGTACGTCGTACTGATATTGTCGATAACGAACGCTTGCATCTACGATTCCCGAAAAATTTTTGGAAAGATTCATGCCGTAACCCATTGAGTGGGTATACTTATTCGCATTGAGATCGAAGTTCGACCGAAGACTGAAGCCACTCTCCATGATATTCGAATAGTTCACCGAGAAATTCTCAGAGTACTCCTGACCGAATCTCCCTTCGGAGGAACGAGGCATGAAAGTATTGTGCACCGAAACTCCAGCGGGGAATGTAAAATCCAATGTCAAGGAAACACCTGTGCGCGCCCGCGTATCCAACAGCGAATCCGGAATTGAACGAACCAAAGAGAATTGATAGATGGGCCGTACCGCATTTGCACCAATACCAAGAGAAAAAAAGCGAACAAACCTATAACGAATGTTGACGTTGGCATTGCTGACCGAAGGACGCAATTCATATGAATCACCGACTTTCTTCCGAAGATCGAAATCGCTCATTGCAAACATAGAAAATCGATCATTGGAAAAAACACTTGCCTGTAGGCTCACTACCTCCCGGTCAAGCTCCTTCTCAAAATAAGTGCGCGCATAGCCGGATGAAATAGAGAGGTTTGTGGGGTTGTTCTGCTGGAATCGAGCAAACACCGCCACTTTACGATACTGCCTTGAAAATCCATCCCGCGCAAAGGTTGGATCGTATCCGGCAATACCACCGAATGATATCCTCCCGACTTGCTGGGAAATCAGGAATCCATCAACATATCCTACTGATGGAAGAAAGCCCGGAATAATCCTCCCGACTGAGGCAGCGGTAGCGCCATTATCAAATGACAATGACAGCCTATAAACGCGTGTTTGATTTACTGCAGACCTTGCAAACGGTCCCGCTCCGCCGGTCGAAAGAAGTCGAACACTTGAATATGAATCGAACGTTAAGGGAATGTCGCGAGCCTCCGCACGCAAATTCAGGATCAACCCCGGTTGGTCTATGTTGAACGCGGGAGTGGCGTAACGAATCGCATAATACTGAACGCTGGCCCTGCCACTAACGTCAACCACAGGAGGAGTGATTTGTTTTCTTCCGTGTAGGAACGAATTTGAGTTCGCCGATAGTGCCGTACCTTGGATGGCGAGTCCTTCCTCGGATTGCAGATCTGCAACATAGGCTACCAAACGATCACCCACCTTGATGTCTGTCCTTTGATTCAAGATACGCGCAACAGATGATCGGGAGCTGATGGCGTAAATTCTTAATCTCGCAGTTGTGTCTCTTTGTGATAAGACATAGACGTCTGTTGAATCGGCCACACCGGTATTTCTGCCAAGAGATGTGTAAACGGAGCCCGCGGCGATGTAGGTAACGGTTCCTGAAACAACCCTATCCTTGGAAAAGGAAGCAAGAGGAAGAAGAATCAATGCTATGGCAAATACTGTTTTCATTTCTTAAGA
>QKGJ01000412.1 GCA_003251275.1 Ignavibacteria bacterium | reverse complement strand
GTTGGATCGTCCGATAGGAAGGAGAAAGCTTGGCAGATTCACCATCCCGGACGGTGCGCGCTATATAAAAGAATCGGTGGAGTTGTTGGAGAAACTGCAACACAAAGGCTTTGAGATTTGGGCAGTCTCCGGCAGCAGCAAGTGGAGCGTCGAGCCGGTCTTTGCCCGCTTCGGTATTCCTGACGATCACGTTATTGGTATCGATCTGACAGAAGAAGGTGGGCTGCTCGTTGCCAAACCGAAGACACCCATTCCTATAAGCCATGGGAAAGTCGATTTTCTCCGCAAATTCTTGGACATTCCTCCTGAAATCTGCGTCAGTGATTCGCCTTTGGACATTCCGCTGTTGCTCTTTGCAAAGAGCCTCCGGGTGCTCGTCCATTCACGCGACCGGAGTACCGAAGAGTTTTTCGCGAAAGGAAATATTCCCCGCGACCCGAGCTGGCATGTCATCGAAGAGCCTACAACACTTGATAGGATCGAGCCGGACCGAAAGGCAGCAAATGGCTGACGCACAGGTTACTATAATAGGTGGTGGCGTTGTAGGTCTCGCTATCGCGGCAGAGTTGGCGCGAGATTACTCTCCCCTCTTCCTCCTGGAGCGAAACGCAAAGTACGGGCAAGAAACGTCGAGCCGGAACAGCGAAGTGATTCATGCCGGGCTGTACTATGGTAAGGATTCGCTGAAGACCCGTCTCTGTGTCGAGGGCAACCCGATGATCTATGAACTTTGCGAAAAGCACTCCATTGCCCATAAACGGCTGACCAAGATTATTACGGCAACCGTCCCGGAAGAAGTTGACGGAATGGAGGCACTCTGCGAGCGGGGTCTTGAAAACGGCGTGAAGCTGACGATGCTTACGAAAGAGGAGGTACAGAAGATGGAGCCGAAGATTGCCACACACGGCGGGATTCATTCGCCAACCTCCGGCATCATCAGCGCGCATGGATTGATGGATTATTTTCATCACGCGGCGGTCGAGCTTGGCGCGGTAATACAACCCCATTGCAATGTTGTCGGAATTCAAAAGGCAAATGATGGCTACGAACTCACGATCAAAGAGAACAACGACACCGCGACCATCACGAGCGAGTGGGTTATTAACGCCGCCGGACTCGAATCCGATACCATCGCCAGTCTCGCCGGCATCGATCTCGATAAGGCAGGGTACAGAATGCACTATTGTAAGGGGAGTTACTTCGCACTCCCCGGAAAATACAACAACGTCGTACAGCGGCTTGTGTATCCCATGCCGACAAAGCATTCGCTCGGCGTTCACGCGCTACCGGACCTTACCGGCCGCCTCAAGTTCGGTCCCGATGCAGAGTTTCTCGATGACCGCAAGCAGGATTATTCAGTCGATGA
Organism: Ignavibacteria bacterium; assembly: GCA_003251275.1. Classification (GTDB taxonomy): domain Bacteria; phylum Bacteroidota; class Ignavibacteria; order UBA10030; family UBA6906; genus SZUA-287. The sequence continues at coordinate 3,616 of QKGJ01000412.1, read as the reverse complement.
AAGGAAGCGGCATGCATTCGCCGAATCTGTTCGTCGCATTCTCCCCTTTATCAAAGACGATGATCTCTCCCCCGATATGAGCGGCATACGTCCCAAGCTCCAGGCGAAAGGTGAGCCGATGCGCGATTTTGTCATTGCCCATGAAAAAGATCGCGGGTTCCCCGGACTCATTAATCTGATTGGCATTGAGTCGCCTGGCCTGACTGCATCCCCGGCGATCGCGAAGTACGTGAGAGGGATGATGTGAACCGGACCCTCGATGGAATAGTGAGACATATTTTTCATACCATAGCAACGTGATGGTCTTTCCCTCCGGACTTGAGGTGGCGTATAGCACCATCACCATCGTGACGCTGTTCGCCTCCACCTATTTCCTTCTGCAGATTCTCAAACCGCAGGGCTTCACCGACATCATCCTCTCCGCCTATTGTCTTATCACTGCACAGATTGTCGTCATAGGTTATGTTCTTTCCTTCCTGCACCGCATTGCAACAATTGAGTCATGGGCTTTCGCCGGGTTGATAGCCGCGTGCGCGTGTGCAATCGTTGTGGCATTGGTTCTTCAACGCGTACCTCTGAAGCCGAACTTTCCGCTCAAGCCCAAAAAGCCATTGTTCTTCAAGCATGCGTCTCGATTCGAACGTATTCTTCTGATTCCGCTCGTTATCACCGCTCTTGTCATTGGGATGATTCATCTGGTAGTGATAGTTTCTACCGCGCCCGGTAACTGGGACAGTATGACGTATCACCTGGCACGCGTCGCGTACTACATCCAGCACAACAGTCTTGCCTCCTTCGATGCGAACTACTGGGCGCAAACCGTCCACCCCAAAAACTCCGCAATCCTTCTCCTCTTTTCATACCTGCTTTCAGGGGGGAACGAAAACCTAACGCAGCTTGTCCAATACATCGCATATTGGATCGCGGTCATCAGTGTCTATGGCATATCACGAAAGACGGGAAACAGCTCAACGCGCAGTCTGTTCGCTGGGTTGGTGAGCGCACTGCTGATCAATTGGTTGATGGAAGCTCCCACCACGCAGAACGATTTGCTGTTGACAGCCTTCGGCGGCTCGGCTGTCTTTTTTCTTTTTTCTTTCCGTGACCAATACAGAAGGCGCTACATCATCCTCTCCTCACTCTGTCTGGGGCTTGCAGTCGGAACGAAATCGTCCGCGCTGCTCATGCTTCCTCCGTTCTTTCTTGTCGGAATCTTTGTCTTCAGAAAAATGATATCGCGAGAACGCTCACGGTCGGTGCTCGTATGGGTGCTCTCTCTCGTCGGAGCAATCATCTTCGCTATTCCCGCCGGATATGGAGAGAACTTTGTTCTCTACGGCCACCCGATAGGCCCGGAGAATGTTCGGAAAGAACACTCCTTCGAAGGAAGACCGCTTGCGACTGTCGCACGGCAGGGAACGCTAAATCTCTCACGTTATGGACTTGACTTTCTTTCTTTGGATGGAATTCCTTCCGGTCCTGTGGCAAATAAGATGCAGCTTCTTCTGCGCACCACGCCCCGCCGCATTTTTGATTTGCTGGGAATAACGCTCGAAGACAATGAAGCCACACGCTCCCCTTTCGAGCTTTACCGGCTTCCATCGGCAAATGAGGATACTTCCTACTGGGGAGTGTTCGGCTTTGCGTTGATCTGGCCGGTCGTGTTGATTTCCGTCCTCGGCTTCTCTTCTACACAAGAGGCGAAGATTCTTTCCCTGGGGGCAATATTGTTCTTTGTGATTCAAGCCTACGCAGGGTCTTATGATCCCTGGCGCGGTCGATACTTTGTTCTCTGTGCCGTATTTGCGGTTCCGGCAATCGCGGTGTACCTGGAGCCAGCCAGCAGGATCATCCGTGGATATTTTCTGATCGTCACTATTGCAGGTTGCTATTCCGCGTTCTCTTCCGTTCTTTTCAAAGCAAATAGTCCACTGGTCAACACAGTGTCAGAAACTGAATACACCCCCTCCCTTTTTTCTTTGTCACGAGAGGAACAGCTCACGCGCAATCGGATTCTCTATACAAAGCCGGTCGTGGAGTTCGAACGGAATGTGCCGGCCAATGCCACAGTCGCAGTTTTCCTTCGCGAAAACTCCTACGAATATCCTCTCTTTGGGAGGCATTTGACGAGGCGGATCATTCCCATCAATTCTTTTTCCCTGGGGATGCTGCCCATGCCTGCGCAAGCAGACTATCTGTTGTATGATAGAACGTTCCCGGACTCATCCTCGACTGATTTATTTCTCGGCGAGGACTGGTACCTCCGCCCGTTACACTCATTGAACCCTCAGGAGAAATGACAATGTCGATGACATTTCGCGTTGCAAACATCATCATGCTGATAGCATTTCTCTTTTCGGTGGCGGTGCAGTACAACGACCCTGATCCCATTCAATGGATGCTTGTCTATGGGGCAGCTGCCCTTGCATGCGCTCTGCAGTTGCGCGGAAAACTGGACTGGCGCGTTCCCGTTGTTATTGCCTCTGCGGCGGTAATCTGGTTCTTCATTATTCTTCCGGGAGTTCTCTCGCGTCCTTTTCCGACGACCATGCTCGATTCATTCCACATGACGTCGGTCGCCGATGAGGAGGCGCGAGAAGAGGGAGGATTGCTTATCGTCCTTGGCTGGATGGCCGTCCTGGGATATTATCAGTGGCGAAAGAAAAGAACCGCAACATCCTGAAGATCTCGTCGCTCTTGGACTTCTCGAAACAAAAACAATCTATCACTTCCGCCTGCATGCTCTCACGAAACAATCTCGCAGTACTCGTCGTACTTTTTCTCATACTCTTCCCATCGATTGGGCAAGCACAGGACTCCGCCTTGGTCCTGCGGTATTTTCCACAGAAGAAAGTGTTCCCCATACTCCTCGCAGATGGGCTTGCTCATCAGTTTTCACTTTCTCGCGTTACCGACAACAATAATTGGATTGCGGCTATCGGCGCATCGATTCCGATTCTCCAACTGAATCTCTCATGGGCAACGATCCAGGGAAGCGCTAGCGTAACAACCTTCAACAGGATCATCAAAACACCAGGACACATCACTGTCCATACGATCGATTACAAAGTCGACATCCCGTTTGATATCCGCTATGAGGAGTTCGCCCTGCAGGTTGGCGTCGGCCATATCAGTTGCCACTTCGCGGATGATGCGATCGAGCTTCTCGGCCAACGGTCTATTCAGCATGTGAACGATTACTTCCGCATTGTCGGCGCGTATGACGTTGCGGCAATTGGTGGACATGTGTATGCAGGTTTCAACTACAGCTACGGAACACAGCCGGTTCAACACCGGCCCTGGCTGTTGCAGATTGGCGCTGACTTTGGCAATATACAGTTGCTCAACGACGTCTCCATTTACGGAGCAATCGATTTAAAAGTCCGGCAGGAGGTACAATGGGGAAGCACCCGAAGTTTTCAGCTGGGGTTCGTCCTGTTTCCGCGCGGTCGTTTCGATTTGCGAATTGCGTATACGTTACGCATGGGGCATGAAGAGCGAGTGCAGTTCTATCTGAATAGTGAAACACTAAATCTCATCACGGCATTCATCGATTTCTGATTCGACGATGAAGCAAACATTCATCATCATCTTTCTCTTCTCCTTTCCCAAAGGA
>QKGJ01000397.1 GCA_003251275.1 Ignavibacteria bacterium | reverse complement strand
CATGCAGACTGACGCAATACACGGGTGAGTATTGCGCTGATTACTATTCCACGGCAAGCGCCTGCCAGACGTGACGTGGATTTGTCACAATTGTGCTACGCCCTCACTCTCTCCAGAAACGTTCGGAAACCCTTGACCAGGGCAGCGAGGAATGCCACCGAGTCAAGAATCGGGCCTTCAATACGCTCCTGGACTTTCCTCTCAAGGGCGACCACATAGTCCGCAACATCTTTGATGGCATTGGCCGAGTCGCCGATGGCAGCCACCTGCTCGTCAATGTTCTCGGCAACATTTTTCATACGACCGGTAATGACATCGAGGTTTTCGAGCACCGGCACCGTTTTGCTGCTAAGCTCTTCGATGTTTTTTGAAACATTGTCAAGGTTGTGCATTACCCTTTTGAGAGCAATGATCATGTAGATACAGGCCGCGCCAAAGCAGACTGTTGCACAACCGACAAGCACGGTTAGGAGAGTATCCATCAGCGTTCCTAGATAAAAATTTTGCAGTTAGGAGCGAGTGCGTTCCTCTTTGAAAGCATCGACACCAGCCTTTACCGCGGTCTTTAGCTGACCGCTCTTCTCAACCAGATTGCTCGTTTTCTCACGCGCGCCTGTGATGATCTTATCCGCGTCTTCCATCAATGAGGTGGCCTTCTTCTTGGCATCTGTAACGAGACTCTCTGAACGCTTTCGGGCTTCACTCATAAGGGCTGCGGATCGTTCTTTTGCAGTGCCCATATAGGTATCCGCCTCGTCCATCAGGTCATCCATTTTCGATTTTAGACCAGAACGCATTTCCCGACCCGTTTTTGGCGTTGAGAGCAGGGCAACAACGGCGCCAATCGCGCCTCCTGCCAACAACCCGATGAGGAGTCCCTTTACGATTCCGTCATTCTCGCGACTCATAATACACCTTACCTTCCAGGAAAATTATACGAACAGATGGGGGAAATAGCTGTTTTATGATAACCACTTCACTCCAGAAAATCAATTTGAATGACTATAAATCGCAACTTCTGGACAAAAAAAAGCATCCCGTGCTTCTCTGCACGGGATGATGGCGCTAGGTCTTCTTCTTCTTGTGACGCATTTTACGAAGACGTTTCTTCCTTTTGTGCGTCGCCATTTTATGGCGCTTTCTCTTCTTGCCGCTGGGCATTGCTCCTCCTGAAAATTTATATTTTAGTATTGTTTAAAATACGTGCTGTTCAAGTAACTGGCTTGCCCTCTTGCCAAGCTCAGAATTTGGATTTACCTCGATCGCCTTCCTAAACCATGCTGTTGACTCCTTGGTGTTTCCCGCGTTCAAATTCACAATACCGAGATTGAATAGGGCCGGTTGGTGGTCCGGGTGTGCTTTTGCGACCGTTTCCATTTCCCTTACCGCCAAGGCCATATTTTCCCTTGTTGCAAGAGTATCAACTCTGGCTAGTTCAAAGTACACGATACCTAAATCGACGCGGGCGTTAGGGTCATCAGGTTTCAAAGCAAGATACTGTTGATATGAAGCGACAGCGCGCACGAGCAACCGTGGATCCTTTAAGGAAAGATCGTGGAGGATGTTCGCCATACGAAGGAGAGAAGGAGCGTCATCAGGGTTGTTCGCCACCTTTTGCTGCAAGGTCTCCAATTCACGGATAGCCGCAGCACTTTCACCATGCGGATCATCGTGCGTATGATCTTCGCCGGCTGTCCCCACATTCTGTTGCAGTGAAGGGGATTCACGATTCAATTCCGATATAACAAAATAGCCCAGAACACCGACGATAACCACGCCGGCAAAATAATGCCATGGTTCGAGTCGCTTTTTCGCAGATCGTCGCTTTATCGGCTTTTCTGCCTCAGTACGCGTGGTGACCACCGGGATCGCAGCTCCGCAAGCCTCGCAGAATTTGCCGGGGTTGACGTTGCTATTCCCGCACACAACACAGACGCCGGCGATTTCGGTTTCTACCTTTTTCCCCTTCTCGTCTCTCCATGCAACGGGAGCGCTACAATGCGGACAATGCATCACGTTCTTTTTTAACTCTCCTCCACATTCCCCGCAGACCAATCTCGGAACAGCCGGAGTTCGATTCTTCTTTGCCATTAGGGCATTATCTTGGATAGGTTTTCGTTCACCAGTCCCTTTACTTCCTTCGACACCTTGAACAATGGAACCCAATGCTCCTCCACCATCACCTGTTCACCAGTGCGGGGATTCCGCGCCACTCTTCCTTTTCTCTTCTTGACTTTGAAACTGCCAAATCCGCGAATCTCAATATTCTTCCCATCTCTTAAGGCATTGATGACTGTGGAAATGAACCCATCCACGACTGCTTCCGTTTCAACCTTTGTTAAACCCGTCGCACTCGCAATCGTGTCAACAATATCTGCTTTTGTCAAAATGAACCTCCAGATTGTGGCTTGTGATGGTAAGACTTTGCTACGGACATCAGAACGGACCGGTATAGCGATACGATAGGATGGGTCTGTTGAGAATCTCCTCCTTCAGTTCCTGGATGGCATGATTCATCTCTTCCACCGCTGGCGACCACCAGGGGGTTCTCTTTCGTTCGACTACAAGCGCGGGATCGCCTTCGATGCCGGCAATTTCAGCTGCGATTTTGATGGCGTCCTCATATGTTCCAAGTGTATCAACCAATCCGCATTCAATAGCCTGCTCGCCGGTAAACACCCTTCCGTCCGCCAGATCAAGTACCTCTTTGTTTGTCAAGCCTCGTTCTTTTTCCACGACATCGATGAACTGACGGTGAACTTCATCCATCAGGCCTTGGAAATATTTTTCATCTTCCTTCGTCATTGGCCTGGAGGATGCACCGGCGTCTTTCAGTTTGCCTGATTTGATGATCTTGACATCAATGCCGAGCTTATCCAGCGCCCCATGCAGTTGAAGAAACTCCGAAATGACACCAATGCTCCCAGTCAGAGTCCCGGAGTTTGCCACTAACCGAGTTCCTCCACACGAAACATAGTATCCACCGCTCGCGGCAAGAGAGCCCATCGACACAATGATCGGCTTTATCTCCCGGGTATTTCGTACCTCCGAGTAGATTTCCTGACTAGGAACCACGGCACCACCTGGTGAATTCACGCGAAGGACGATGCCCTCGATCGAATTATCTTCTCTGTATTTCTTTAACTGACGAACGATGTCATCCGAACTCGTGATGACGCCGTACAACTCGACGACGGCCAGCTTCTCACCCCTGCCAATCGTTACCAGTTCGGTATCCTTTGTCGAGGGGACGATGAGAACAATAATGAGGATGACAAAAACGATCGTCAACAGAGTCAGAATCGATAGAATTCCGAGAAACCACTTCGTGGATTTCGTCATCTTTGGACTTCCGAGGGACTGCTGTAAGTTGTTGATTTACAACTGATAGTACTAAACTCCCCGCCAAATGTCAATCGATTGCGGCCCAAAAAAAATGGGGTTGAGTTTACCTCAACCCCGAGAACCGCAATTGAATGAATTAATTCACTTCCACCCCTGTCAAGCCGGACACAGACACCTTCGCGGACTCCTCCTCTGAGAGGAGAGATATCCTTAGGACATCCGCCATCTCCTTGACGAAATGAAATTGCATCCATTCATCATGAGATCGGATCGACTCCGGAATCTCCTCCAAATCATATCTGTTTCGTTCGGGAAGAATTACCGTCTTAATTCCTGCCCTGTGGGCGGCCAGGACTTTTTCTTTCACCCCACCAATTGGGAGAACTGAGCCGCGTAATGTAATCTCCCCGGTCATAGCGAGATCGTTGCGCACCACGCGTCCTGTAAGAAGGGACGCCAACGCAGTCAGCATTGTTACACCGGCGGAAGGGCCATCTTTTGGAATTGCCCCCGCTGGTACATGAATGTGAATATCGTACTCCGTCCGAAACTCGGGTGAGATGCCGAGTGCTTCAGCGTGCGATGCGATATAACTGAGGGCAGCTTGAGCGGACTCCTTCATGACGTCGCCGAGTTGGCCAGTGAGAACCAGATTCCCTTTTCCTTTCATGCGAGTCGCTTCGATGAACAGAATGTCACCCCCGACAGGCGTCCATGCGAGGCCCACCGCGATTCCCGGTCTGCTGATCCGTTCTGCGACATCAGAGAAGAACTTCTGATGCCCGAGATATTTCGATAGACTGTCACTGGTAACAACTGCGCGTGACGTCTTTTCTTCCACCACCTCCCGGGCAACACCGCGAGCAACCGTCGCGATGTTCCTTTCAAGATTTCTGACTCCCGCTTCCTTCGTATAACCCGAAATGATCTTTCGAACAGCCTGGTCCTCAAGGGTAAACTGTTCTTCAGTGAGCCCGTGCTCTCTCGTTTGCTTCGGAACCAGAAAATTCTGGGCTATATGCACCTTGTCATCCTCAATGTAACTGGGAATTTCGATCACTTCCATCCTGTCGCGAAGAGCAGGAGGAATTGGCTCGATCATATTTGCGGTACCGATAAACATTACGCGAGAGAGATCAAACGGAATTTCCAAATAGTGATCGCTGAAGGTGGAGTTTTGTTCCGGATCGAGTACCTCAAGCAGCGCGGAAGACGGATCACCACGAAAATCGGATCCCAGCTTATCCACCTCATCAAGCATGAAGACGGGGTTATTCGAGCCTGCCTTTTTCAACCCCTGGATAATGCGTCCTGGGAGCGAACCGATGTAGGTTCGCCTATGGCCCCGAATCTCCGCTTCATCATGCACTCCCCCCAAGGATATCCTCACAAACTTCCGGCCGAGAGCATTCGCAATAGATTTTCCCAGAGACGTTTTTCCGACTCCCGGAGGTCCGGCAAATACAAGGATCGGACCCCTCATATCTTTCTTGAGCTTGCGAACCGCCAAGTACTCCAAAATACGCTTCTTCACTTTCTCGAGACCATAGTGATCTTTCTCGAGAACCTCTCGCGCCTTTCCTATGGCCATATTGTCTTCGGTGCGCGTGTTCCACGGAAGGTCGAGAATCCACTCAAGATAGGTCCGACTCACGGTGAACTC
>QKGJ01000404.1 GCA_003251275.1 Ignavibacteria bacterium | reverse complement strand
CCTCCCCAACATGTCATAGACACTCAATGAAGCAAAGCCTGCTGTCCCGAGCGCAAAACGAATTCTGGTAGAAGGATTGAAGGGATTGGGATGATTCTGATACAACTCAATCTCTTTGGGAAAATTTCCATTATTGTCCTTCGCGCTGGTAAGTCCTGCCCCTTCAAGTGCGGTGACAATACGGTCAACAGCGACGTTCGTGTAGATATCCGTCGTGCCGCTGGGCCATTCAATCCTCAATGAATCGATAAAGATTGCGTTGCCCAGGCCAAAGTGTTGATCGAGGTTTTGCGAGCAGTTACCCCCTTGCCCTTCCACGGCTCGCAATTGCCGGACGATTTGTCCGCCGATGACGGCGCTGGCCATTATTCTTGCCCCAATGCCGTTGCGGTTCGAGGTTGTCCCAACACAGCGGACATGGAGCCAATGGTTCCCGGCACTATTGTCGTTGCGATAGAGGGCATTGTTTTCATTCTCATTGAACGTCTTTGCGACTACAAGGTCAAGGTCACCGTCCCGATCATAGTCTCCCCACGCGCACGCATAAGAGTAACCGAGGTCATTAACGGGGCTTCCCACACTAACTCTGTTAAACGAGATCGTTCCTGTCTCTATGAGTTGGTTCTGATAAAGAAGGTTTCTGGATGCCGATGGGCCATAGGCAGTGGTCACATACAGATCCAGATCGCCGTCATTGTCGAAATCCCCCCACGCACTGCCAAAATGGTAGCCGGGGGTTTTCACGATTGTATCATTCAAAACTCGCGCGAATGTCCCATCGCCGTTGTTGAGGTAGAAGAAATTTGGTTGCGCAGTAGGCCAGCCATTGACAACGAAGACATCTAGGTCACCGTCGTTATCGACATCGCCCCAGCTTGCGCCAAAGGAGTTACCGCCGTCATTGGTCAAAGGATTGGTTTGGAACCCAGAAAAATTTGGCAGTCCGGTTTCTGTCAGCAGATTCTTGTAGAGGGTGTTGCTCTGACCGCGCTCATTTGTAATGAAGAGATCAAGATCGCTATCATTATCATAGTCCACCCAGGACACCCCGCGGGAAAACATCGCATCGGTAACGACCTCACCGGATATGATCTTCGAGAGTGTCCCGTCGCCGTTGTTTCGGTACAGGAAGTTTGCCTTTGCTCCAAGGGACGGTGAACCGCTGTTGGTCACGTACAGATCAAGATAGCCGTCGTTGTCAAAGTCGCCCCAACTCGCATTTTCAGAATATCCACGGTCGTTCACAGGCTGGCCGGCGACCGTCTGGGTGAAGCCGCCGCTCCCATCGTTCAGATAGAACGCATTGTTTGTATCATACCATGCGACGACGAACGCATCGAGATCGCCATCGTTATCAAAATCACCCCAGCTTGCTCCATCGGAGGGAGAATGACCGGTTACCAGCGGGCCGGTCGCTATTTTGATAAATGTACTGTCGTGGTTGTTGCGGTACAGAAAGTTGTTTTGTCCTCCCTCGAGTCCGTTGCTCACAAACAGGTCAAGGTATCCATCATTGTCGTAATCGACCCAATTGACGCTCCTGGAGGCGCCGCCGTCGGTGACAATTGGACCGGTGGCGATCTTCGTAAAGGTTTGTGAGTGTACTGAGAATGGAAAGCCGAAAGCGATGCCAAGGGTTGCCGCAAGCGTGAGCCGCCAGATTTGTTTCATTGTATTCTCTTCAGGGTGGAAGAAGTGTTTTGCTACCAAGGCAAAATACTTTCGAGAGGGGAAAAGTGGAAGCGCGTTGAGACAAACAACCGTAATGAAGAGACGAAATGCAGGAGGATGCGACAGAAATTAGTTCACGCTGGGTTCAGGAGGGCAAAGAGCTTTTCACGATAGGTGCGGCTCAGGGTGAGCTTCGTTCCGTTGTGGAGTTTGACTGCATACTCACCGTAGAAGAGCGGTTCCAGTTCCTTGATCCGGGCGATGTTGACGATTATTGAGCGGTGGATCCGGGCGAATTGTTTCGGGTCGAGCCGTTGTTCCATTTCGCTGATTTTTCCCCGTATCAAATGCTTCTTTCCTTGCATGTTCACGCATATATAATCTCCCTCTGCGTCGATCCAATCTATCTCCCGCACATTCAGCAAAGTGATCTTTCCCGAAGATCTCATGGGAAGCCGGTCCAGGTACGCTGACCCTGCTTTGATGTCCTCGAGAAGTTGCACGAGTTTCTGGTTGACCGCAAGAGTATCTTTTGACTCACGGATGGAGCGGGCGCGGGTGAGGGCAATCTTGAAGCGCCCCGGGTCAACCGGTTTCAGAAGATAGTCAAGTGCGCTCACGTCGAATGCGCGGATCGCGAACTCGTCGTATGCGGTAACAAAAATGACGAGCGGCATCAATGCTGGGCCCACCTCCCGTACCACATCGAATCCGCTGAGCTCAGGCATCTGAATGTCAAGAAACACAATGTCCGGTTTCTTTGCCCGGAGAGCGGCAATCGCTTCAACCCCATCTGCACATTCCCCTACGATGTGAATATCGGATTCCGCCTCAAGCAATTCGCGCAGTCCATCGCGGGCAAGGGACTCATCATCCACAATGAGCACGCGCAGTTCGCGATGCCCGCCCTCACTTTTCTTTTTCATTGCTCGTGCCATGGGATCGTTATCTGTGCAACAACTCCACCTGTAGGTGATTCGGAGAGTTCAAGCGATGAGGCTGACCCATACAACCGGTTCAATCGTGCACGGGTGTTAGTCAATCCCACTCCTTCCCGGAGATGCTCTGCTGTCGGAAGACCTTTGCCATTGTCAATGACCTGCAAAAGAAGAGCGCCGTTATGACGATTCGCATGCACCTCGATGGAAGCAGGCCCGCGCTGTTGTGCAACTCCATGCTTGATGGCATTCTCCACCAGGGGCTGAAGGATCATTGTGGGCACTTGCGCGTGGAGCAATTCTGAAGGAATGTTTGTTTTCACGGTGAGCCGATCTTCAAAGCGGGTCTTTTCGATGCTGAGGTATCGCTCAAGATAGTCCATCTCGACGCGAAGGGAGATTTCCTGGCTCGTGACGTTTTCGAGAGTGAATCGCAGCAGGTCGCTCAATTTACCGAGCATTGTTCTCGCAACGCCGGGATCTTTCTTGATGAGCACCGAAATAGCATTGAGTGTGTTAAACAGGAAATGCGGCTGCAGCTGCATTTTCAGGGCATTCAATTGGGAATGAGCAAGCTGGGATTCAAGCTGGGAAGCCCTGAGCTCCTTTTCCCGAAAGCGATTGTAATACTCGAGAAGATAATCGAGAAGAAGAATAATCCAATAGACCTGAATCCCGTAATCGAAATAGGCAAGGGTTGCACGATACTGCAACTCCCACGAAAATGGTTGGCCCTCCACAAGAAGCCGAAAAACAGAATACAGAACCCCATGGACGGCCTTGTGGAGGAGAGCAATAAGTACGCTCGCACCCAGGTGTAGCAAAAATACTTTGTATTGACGACCTTTTTCGAACCTATACTGATGGACCAGCCACAGCACAACCGGAGTCAGCAGAACCCAGACCGCGCTGTATGAAAAATCGGCAGCTATTGCGGTTGCCAACGTGATTGGCTGTCCGAGACGAGCATTGACCACGTAAGACGTAATGCTCATGTACATTGCATAAACTCCCCATCCGCCAAGAATGTAACGCCATCGGGTGCTCAATCCATTACTCATCGCTTTGTGTGTTTTGATGCATTGGAGGGAAATATAGCCAAACCAGCGAGGAGTTGCCAAGAGAATGCGCCAGGATGCGGTTTCGACAAGCCAAATAGCATGTCGATTGCATGGGACAAGCTCCTAGCAGGAGTGAATTCCGCTACCGATTTGAGATGGTTCCGGATGTTTGATTCCTGTGATATGAGAAGTGGACAGATTCATTGGAATTCACTATGTTTGACGAACTTTAGCATCCAGTTTTCTCCGTTCGATTATGACGTTAAACAACTCAATCATCTCCAAAGCCTCTTCCTTCGTGAGCGACATGTTCAACACCCGCGCTCCCTCCTGGGCGTTGTACCATAATTTTGCACACACGGAAGAAGTGGTCAGAGTCTGTGAACAAATTGCTGATGCAGAAGAACTCAACAAAACGGAAGCAGAGATTGCTTTGCTTGCTGCGTGGTTCCACGATGTCGGGTACATTGAGACCGCGGAAGGGCACGAAGAACGCAGCGTGGAGGTGGCGAGAGAGTTTCTGCACAAGGAGGAGTACCCGGAAGAACGCATTGAGAAAGTTCTTGGATCTATTCGCGCCACGAAAATCCCCCAACAGCCGCGGAACCATATTGAGGAAGTGGTATGCGACGCGGATATTGCTCATATCGGAAGAAAGGGATTTTTTCTCAAGAGCGACCTGATGCGGCTCGAATTTGAGAAGAGAATGAACAAATCCTTTACAAATGCCGAGTGGCTGAACATTAATATCGAGTTCCTGGCCAAGCATCAGTTTCACACTGAATATGCAAAGGACCGGTTTCAAAAGAGAAGGGTAAAGCACCTCGCCGCTTTGCATGACCAGCTGCGGGAAGAGCTTGATGATCGAATCGAGCTTTCAGAAAAAAAGCAAAATCAACAGAAGAAGGAAGAAAAGAAAAGACAAAAAGAACTGCGGCCGGAACGCGGAATTGAAACAATGTTCCGCACCGTCCCGAAGAACCACCTGGAACTGAGCGCCATGGCGGATCACAAGGCAAACCTGTTGCTCAGCACCAGTTCCATTATCATCAGCCTCGTGGTTTCGCTGCTTGTTCGTAGATTGGGGGAGTTTCCAATGTTCATGATTCCGACCGTTATGTTGCTCGGGGTGTGCGTTGTGACCATCATCTACGCAATCCTTGTGACCCGCCCAAAGGTCAATACCGGGACGTTCACCCGCGAGGACATTCAGGCAAAGAAGGTGAACCTTCTTTTCTTTGGCAACTTTCACAAGGCCACTCTGGAGGAATTTCAGTGGGGCATGAATGAGATGATGAGGGACAAGGACTATTTGTACGGGGCGATGATTAAAGACCTTTATTTTCTTGGCAAAGTCCTCGGTACAAAGTACAAGTATCTTCGCATCTGCTACAATGTGTTTCTCTACGGAATCCTCATTTCGGTTCTTGCGTTCGTTGTGGCAATTATGTTCGAACCTCCTGCGGGGTGACAGTCATTTTTCTTGTGGCGTCTCTGCCACACCGGGTGATAAGACTGTAGCTCCGATTCCTCATCCGTCCCCCGTCTCCAGTCACATAAACTCCATAAACACTCCTCATATCAGATATAGATCATTGGCACGCTCATTGCGTTTTTCGTGACCAGTTACAGTTTATTTTCATAAGGAGATCATCATGAAACAATCCTTGTTCCGCTTCCCCTTACCATTTCTTCTCGCCCTGCTTGTGGCTGGAGTGACGTCCTGCAATGACTCGACGACAGGACCCTCGAACGCAGCGAATGTGACATTCACCCTGAAGACAAGCACTACGCCCGGTTCTTCTGATGCACGGACGGCAATCGTTCTGCAATCTGCAAAAGTGTTACTGAAGCAGGTGAAATTTCACAATGCCCTCTCGGATGATTCACTCGACGTGAAAGTGGGACCTGTTGCCGTATTACTCGCGCTCAGCGGTGGGTCAACGGAGTTTCTGGTGTCCCCAGTTCCTGCGGGGCTCTATGATCAGGTGAGATTTCACCTCCACAAGCCGGAAGATTCTGAACCAATTCCCGATCCGGAATTTCGTGAGGGTTCAAGTGGAGACCAGAGATTTTCTGTGATTGTACGAGGGGAGTATAATGGGGTGCCATTCGTGTACAAGTCCCGTCGCAACACAGAGCAGCGGATGGACATCGCGCCTCCACTCAGTGTAGAAGATGGTGTCCCGGTCAACGTAACACTTGTGGTCGATCCTAATATGTGGTTTACGAACAATGGGGTGGAGATCGATCCGACAGACCCTCAAAACGCGGACATGATTGACGATCTCATCAAGGCGTCGTTTCGGTCGGCGTTTAAGGATAACGACCGGGACGGTATTCCCGAATAATAAATCCAGGCACTAGGGGCGGCGAGAGCCGCCCTTTTTACTTTCCTACGTTCCCATCGCCTGCAGCAGAACGTTTGCCAGCTCTACGGCTCCCTCAAAACTTAGTGTATCCCAATGTGTGGCCGTCAAAGCTAAAAAGCAGCGTGACCTCTATATATAAACAATTCAACCTTGCCCAACCGCCTCAAAATGGTCAACTGCTAATTGCGTGCAGCTTCATCAACATATTTGACAACCAGCTAATCACCCGGCACGCCATTCCAATACCCGGTGCAGGCGCCGTTCACACACACAACACTGTCCGGCGGCTGGGGGGCTGAGCAATCCGAGCCGATGTTCCATTTACGGTTGTAGGTGTACTCATTGATGTTGTAATTCAACACCATTTCGAACAGCTGTGTTGTGTCGATGGATGTCGCATACGTGAGATATTCCCATGGCCCGCCACATGGTTTTGACCCGAGTCCAATAAATCCGCATCCGGCCATTCCGCCGCATTGTCCGGATCGCGCGAAGGCAATTATTTGCCGTCGCTCTAGATCCAGCGCGGCTTTGTCCGATTCGCGAGAATCTTCGCAGGCGAGAAGCGTCACGGAGCCAAGAATAATCAGAAGTGCTTTCTTCATTCTCATCCTTTTCTGTAAACTGTACCGGTGAACGTTGCAATCGTCTCCTCTCCGGCAACCACATCAATGTGATAGGTGGCGCTTTTTCTCCCAAGGTGAGTCTCGCGGGCTAGCGCTTCATTCATGAGGCCGACATAAGGAGATTTTTTGGTGTTCCTATTCTTTTGCCTTTGGACATGGCAGTTCCTTTCATCTTGTTGTCTCCTTAATCCACGAGTCAAGAGGTTCAAGCCACTCCTTGTATGGACTGAAGAAGTAAAGCGTGTCCACATTACTGGGAAACCAGTGTTACAATCCATCCCATGTCCATTGCAAGGAGAAGTACAATCGTTCTTAACATGTGGGGTTAATTGTTTCGTGGAACGAAACCGTCTTTTGGATTTTCACAATCAGAAATGCCCTTAGCAGATTGATGCCGACCATAGAAAATGTGCTCGATTGATATTACCTTTGTTGCTGTTAGCTCACCAACTCATAGATTTCAATCGGTTGTTCATACCCTCTGATTCTTGTCAAACCTCTTGAAGTTCCGTTATTCCAATTATCCCGTATGGAATTCCACACCTCACCCGAAACAAGAAGTTGCGTCCCGAACTCTTTGTTGAGTTGTTCGATGCGCGATGCGAGATTAACCACATCACCTGTAACCTTATACTCCTTGTGCAATGCCGAGCCGACTGTTCCCGCAACACCTTCTCCCGCGTGAATACCAATTCCCAGGCGAATCGGAGGAATTGTTCCTTCGCTGGATTCCTTACTGATAGCATCAATTATTTCCATCGCGGCACGAACGGCATTTTCAGAATCGTTTTCAAAGGATGTCGGCGCCCCAAAGATCGCCATCAACCCATCGCCCAATAGTTGGTGCACAATACCGTGGTTTTTCGTAACACTCTCGATCATGAGTTCGAAAATAGTGTTCAAAAAGGCGACTGTTTCCTCCGGTGGCCGACGCTCTGCGAACTGTGTGAACCCACGAATATCTACAAACATCACACATACATACTTTCGAGCCGACCCAGCGGCGGCCTGGTTCTTCAGGAGTTCATCAACCACTTCGGGTGATGTATGCTGGCCGAACATCCTAACAACTGCATTTCTCTCCTCCAAAGTCTTCAATGAATGCAGAATCCGCCTTCTAATCTGGATTGCAACGAAGCCGGCTGCCAGTCCGGTAATCAACATCAACAGACCCTTCACACCATAATAGACATGTGCCTGGAGCATTGGATGCAACGATTCAGTCTGAGCAACAGAGAGATAGTACCACGAGAGTGAAACATACTCCGCACACGCAACAAACCCTGTGAACGCACAAAGCCAGAACTCAAGACGAAGCGTTGAGAGAACGATAAAAATGAAATAGAAAAATGGAGCTATCGAAATCAATGCGTACATCGGTTCAAACGACCTGGCAAACATAATCATTGCAATGGTCGGTACACTTGTTTCGACCAAGGCATTGACATAGCGAATGGAGAGCGGAGGGATCTTCTCCTTTTGAATTACCCTGCCAAGCACAAATCGAAGGAACATTTCATATATTACCAACCCAGCCGCAAGCCCAAAGATACCGTACTCAGTATCGTTTTGTCGAAGAGCGTTTATGAAGTCTGAGTTGTCAAAACGAGACAACACGACGAGCGTCATCCCTAATGCCGCAGAAGTTCCCGCAAGAATCGTTGCCCTGATGCGTTCACTTTGCAGCGTTGCGTTTAATAGCTGTTTATCAAAGACATTTGAGAACGCCAGCGTTGTCATTTGTTCTTCAGATGATATCATCTCGGGGCGTTAATTCGTAGACGAGGAATTAGTATAAGTCAAGTTAGAGAGGGAAAAAAGGAAAGTCAATTAGATACCCTGAAAACGAGGCCTTGAATTGACATGCCGAAAAGGTGATTCCAAAAACTGACACACATGGTTTCTTGTAACTTCTCAGCCACGGCAAGGGGGGAAAGTGTCGCGCCGGTGCCCCATCCCCGCTCAATAGATCATCTTTCAGGTAGTATCAGTCAATCAGTTCGACAAGCGAGTCAAGTATATGTCTGGGTACGCTTTAGTTTGCTCCCTGGTTGATCCAATCTCTAAAGATCTGGACAGTGCTATCAGGAAGGTACGGACCTCCTTGCGGCATCCGATCTCCAAAGGGGGGAGCGGGGGATATCTTCTGTATGATGAGGCTTGCATTGGCATTACCCGGAATGATCGCCGGACCATGATCGCCGCCTCGAAGAATTTCCGCTATCGAAGTGATATATAACCCTCCGTTCCCACCGTGACAACTGAAGCAGCCGTATTGGAGAATTATGGGCAGGATATCGTTTTGGTAGGTTCTCAAAGAGGAACCCGGAGTCGGTCCAGGCAAAGTGGTTAATGGTTCGCCAAAATCCTTACAAGCTGAGAGGATAAACATCAGGACGAATAAAATCAAATACAGCCGTAACAGATGAGACAAAGTATCCCTTTCCAAAAAATGAGCCCGACCAGAATTGATCGGGCTCTTTCTCGTTGTATTATCGAACAAGCATCATCTTTCGTGTCAGAAGCGTTTGTCCGACCTCTGCACGATAGAAATACACTCCTGATGCAAACGTCTTTGCATTGAACTCGATCGTGTAACTTCCCGATTCGGCAAGTCCTTCAAACAAGACCGCAATTTCCTGCCCTAGCATGTCATAGACCTTCAGTGTTACATCCGATGGTGATGCAACGTCGAAGCGGATGGTTGTGGACGGGTTGAATGGATTCGGGTAATTTTGGTGCAGCGCAAATTGCTGGGGAACAAACCGGGGATTGTGGTCTACGCTCGTTATGATGTCTGAGCCAAGAAGAGCCTGTGCCCGAATCTCCCCACCGGGGTTTGCTGCTGTGTGAAAGTTCGAGTAGATGAGTCCGGTGATCAACGAATCGACAAGTGCCCGTGTCAGAGGCTGTGAGCCGTCTGCTGTGGTCCAGTTTCCTCCAATAGTTGCTGACGCCGGGCCGCCACCGCTTGCAATGTTCTTTACCACGGGGCCGTTCCTGCCAGCGCTGGCGACATGAAAATGTCCTCCAGCAGTAAGCGGGCCGCTGAGGTCATGATACGTGATGTCGTAGCGGGCATCCGTTCGGGCGGCATTGAGAACCATCGAGAGCGTCCCGCTTGCAGGTGTTGAAACTGCCGGAACCTCCTGCGCACCGGAGAACCTTGCGCTGAAACCTATTCCCGTAGCAAGTTGAAGTTGTCCCCGAATTTCTCCGCCGGGATGAGCTGTCGTGTGAAAATTCGTATAAATCCTCCCCGTGAGGAGTGAGTCGACAAGTATTTGCGTCAAAGGCTGCGTGTCCGTGCTTCTCCACACTCCCGAAATGGTATTCGATGCCGGATCACCTCCGCTTGCGATGTTTTTCACAACCGGACCATTGCGTCCCGTATCGGCAGAATGGAAATGGCCGCCTGCTGAAAGTGTTCCACTCATATTGATATAAGTAATGTCGTACGAAAGTTCGGTACGAGCCGCGTTCAAGGAGAATGCGCCTGTACCGGATGCATTCGTCACGACGGGTGGGTTTTCCTGTTGACCACTGTAGCGGGCTGTGAATCCGATACCGCCCCTTCGCTTTACCTGTCCGCGGATTTCTCCGCCTGGATTAGCGACGGTATGAAAGTTTACATACAGCTTTCCAGCGATGAGTGAGTCGACGAGCGCAGGAGTAAGCGGCTGGGTGGCATCGGTACTACTCCACACTCCGGATATGGTATTGGCCGCCGGGTCGCCGCCACTCGCGATGTTTTTAACAACTGGACCGTTCCGTCCCGAATCGGCGACGTGAAAGTGTCCACCTGCGGTGAGCGTTCCGGAGAGATCACGGTACGTCACCACCCACTGCACTTCAGTTCGTTGGGGATTAAGAATGAAGGAGCCTGTGCCTCCTGCCGTTGTCGTGACAGGCGGATTCTCTTGTGCACCCGTAAGGTTTGCGGCGAAAAGAAGACTCGTTGCAAGATTCACTTGCCCACGAATTTCTCCACCGGGATGTGCGGCAGTATGGAAGTTTGCATAGATCCGCCCGGTGAGGAGCGACTCAACGAGCGCAGGTGTCAATGGCTGCGTCGCATCTGCAGAAGTCCAGGTTCCAGAAATGGTGTTTGATGCCGGATCGCCACTGGAGGCGATGTTCTTCACAACCGGACCATTGGCGCCGACCCGTCCCACATGGAAATGCCCGCCGGCGGTAAGCGTACCGCTCAGTCCTTGATAAGAGATCACCCACTTCAATTGAGTAAAGTCATCACTTAGCGTGAATGAACCCGTACCACTTGCTGTGGTGACAACAGGAGGCACCTCTTGTGCTCCATCCAGGTTGGCGGTAAGATGTATCTGCCCATGGGTCACCAATGGGATGAAGAGAAAGAGCAAAGCGGACACATAACGACTCATAAAGGCCTCCTCGAAAGTATGTGAGAGAACAGGTTGACACTGATGCAGGTGGAGAAGCCCCCGAATTCAGGAACGGAAAGGGGGTTTGTTGCTAAAGACGATTAGGGGTTGGAAAGTTCCATCAAAAGATGGAGTTGAGTCTTCCTTGTGAAAAGAGGTGATTCTTGCGGGATAACAACAAAAAGCCGCCCGCATCATTGAGATACGGGCGGTCTGTGAGTTGAGCATTTACTCCAACGGAATCTTGCTTGCGTTCTTCTTTGCCCACTGCTCAAAGGTTTGGAGGGAGGGGTTCAACTTCTTTGAGACCTCCACGGGTCGCGCAGAGGTGTATTCCTTCTCAAAGTCATGCTTGAACTGGAACATATTCCCCATATCGTCCGCTCCGGGAAATCCGAAGCTTCGATATACATCTGGCGTCACGGCGTTGTATTTCACCTCTTTGCCCAGCACTTTGCTGAGCGTTGTCGCCATTTGTGCGCCGCTCAGGTGTTCGCCGGCAACGCCGATTGTCTTACCGATATACTCTTTACCACCTTTGAAAATGCCGTATGCACATTTCCCAATATCCTCTGCACTCATGCTCGGCATCTTTGTTTCGCCCAACGGGAACGTGATGGCCAGCTTGCCATCCGGGCCCTTCTTTGGGCCCGCGCCGAAGTTAATCATGTTTTCCCAATAGAAGGAGGTGAGCAAGAATGTTGTCGGTACCCCGAGATCCTTGAATACATGGTTTACTTCTGCCTTTGCATCAAAGTGCGGCACCTTGTACTTTCCCATCAGCGTGGGCATGCGTTTGTCATCCAAAGGGATAAACTTGCGTGTGTCTTCGAAGGTGGACCAGATCACATGCTGCACTCCGGCTGCCTTTACTGCCTGTGCGAGCGCCGTCGCGTTGGCGGTCTCTTTTTCAGGGGAGAAGTGTTCCCAGTAGAACGTCACGCAATAGGCGCCATATGCGCCTTTGAATGCCTTCTTGAGACTCTCCACGTCGTTCACGTCTGCTGCGACGACCTCGGCGCCAAGCTTTGCCAACTCTTTCGCCTTCGGCGAATTTACGTCACGCGTTATTGCGCGCACCGCAAACTGGCTGTTCTTGTCGTTCAGGATTGCGCGGGCTAATCCGCCTCCCTGGGCTCCTGTTGCGCCAACGACTGCAATTATTTTTTTGTCTGCCATGGACATACTCCTTATGGTGTTATGAAAAGTGGAACAAAGTGTATTTGCGGAAGAAAATTAGAGTTGCAATGGTATTGCAATGCCTAGAACGGAATTTCCCCGGACATAGTTCCAAATCTTAAACCAAGGGCGTCAGCCCCGCGTTGGTTTCGTACCTCAGTGCAAATGGTTCTACAGGTGAAGAGCCGGGGATGAACAAGTCTCAGATTGAGCCCGTGGTTTCTGAAGATAGCCATCCCGTTTTCCATGGGGAATCAGGATTGGGAGAAATAGTGGCGTTTTTCTATGACGTGTAAGAGGAGTATCAAAAGAAAATTTTTCGTTCAACCCAGTTCGTGGTACATTGCCGGTTACCCTATTGCATCCTATTGCATCTCACTAACCGATTGTCCGATCATAAGGCGGTGTCCTTCAGGCGACGTAACACCAAACTCCCGCATTCCCCACGGTTTGGTTGCAAGAGGATGTCCAATTTTCACTCCTCTGGCGACTAGCTCCTTATGATAGCTGTCCACATCATCGACTCGTAGGTAGCCAAAATAGCTGTGGTCTCCCAACTTAGTCGCAGGAATCGAATCGACGCAATCTCCAAGCATGATCATGCAATTTTCCTTCTTAACGAAGATCCAACCTGGCGGCTTCATGTGAACCTCGAAACCGAGATCCTTGAAGAAGGCGGCCGATCTATCCAAATCATGGACTGCCAGCACGTAATGGTTCTGAAGTATCGTTGACATAAGGGTCTTCCCGTTGATTGATGAGTTATCGCACCGCTATAGCCTGCATTTCGAAACGCATACCGAAGAGAAGCGGCCCGGATCCGACGAATGCCCTCGCCGGAAAATCTTTGCTGAAGTATGTCCTGTAGACCTCGTTGAACACCTTGTACAATGCAAGGTCTGGACAATAGACCGTGACAAACACGAGATCATCCATTGTCATTTCGGCCGTGGCGAGAATCGACTTGAAACCATCGAGCATCAGCTTCGCTTCATCCTTCGGGTCATCGGGTGTTTTCATCGTCTTAAAGTCGATGCCTCCCCGTCCAGAGATGTACAGAGTGTTGCCTACCATTACCGCATCGCTGAAGGGAAGATTCGCCGCTTCACCGCGTGGCAAATTTACTGCATGGCGTGGCGTTCTGAACTCCTGCGCGAGGGAGAGCGAACCGAGTAAAATAAGGGTTACTGCAATTAGAATGTGGTAGGTTTTCATATTTCTCTCCTTATGGGAATGGTATTATGGAGTGATTGTTTTTTGATGACGAGGTTTTTATGAGTGTACGCTCAATCGACTTTCCACACATGCCCGCAGTTTGCGCACTGGTATTCCTTTGTCCGGGGAGCGACGGGAAGGAAGAAAAAAAAGAGAAAAAGAAGGCCGCCTAAGACTGAGCTCCGTCGTTGAACATCAAGCGTTCCGCATTCAGGGCATGAGGTTGGAGCGTCAAGAGATCCTTCAAACGCGTTGTTTAACGATCCGGATTCATCAAGGGCAAGCACTCTCCGTGCCTCGGCCACATCTTCTGCAAAGACCATCAGCTTGATGGCGCCAACTGCGTGTGCCAGGTACGGACTGATAGAAACGATATGCTCATCGCGGATGAACGACTCGATTCCCTCGTCGGCCAGTTTTGCTTTGTCCAGATGAGCAAGATGAGAAGCGTCATAGGTCTTGAGTATGACAACATTGCCATGCCGACCAGAATCTTCTGCGCTAATGAGTGCTATCATGGAAATTGAATTGAAATCACGATTGTGAGACGTTCCGTTTCAGCCATTTCTTTTGAAACGAACGCGAGGATCAACCCGTCCATCGAG
Source organism: Ignavibacteria bacterium (assembly GCA_003251275.1). Taxonomy (GTDB): domain Bacteria; phylum Bacteroidota; class Ignavibacteria; order UBA10030; family UBA6906; genus SZUA-287. The sequence goes on along the minus strand of QKGJ01000404.1, from coordinate 42,658 downwards.
CCCTCTTCAAAACCATGAAAACATGAGCCGACGACATAAACAATGACCAGCATATGGGGTCATGGTTTACTTCTGAAGAAATCTTCGTGCCTCTTCAAGGCCATCACGTTTTGATTGTTTCGAGGCTATATCGATGAGTTGCTGATAGAATGAAGCGGCAGTTTTCGTGCTGTCCATGGCACGCGCAGCCCGGGCAGCACCCAGCAAGGAGTTAAACCGAAGGGGATTCATCTCCAAAGAACTGCGATATGCATTCAAAGCCTCCTGCGATTTTCCGTGGGCAAGTTGAAGATCTCCGAGAAGTTCATATGCCGGAAGAGTAGGACCAGGCGTGACTGCATGCTTCGGCGTCGAAGCTTCCAGCTCGGCGGCTTGAGTCATTGCTTCGACACTTGCTTCGTACATACCTTTTTTGTCGCTGATCCATGCCTCCAGATCGAGGCGCAGCACTCGAGTGTGCCGGGTAAAAAGTACCTCTTTTGTCTTCTCCGCAACACCTTCAAGTTCGAGGAGGCGTTGATGTGATTTCTTTGCCTCAGGGATGTTGCCCTCGTGGACGAATCCCAGGCCGCGCCCAAACCAGCTGATTGCCTCCGCCCAGGGAAAACGGTCCCAACTGATGGCGCTCTGTTCCCGAGGAACGATTGATGTCGCTTCAGTCCACGCCTTTCTCTCAAGCGCGTACCGAGCTTTGGTGGATGCCAGATGGAAGGCAGTTTTGAATGAGGGCTCAAGCCCTGCTGTTCCGCGGAGGCGGTTTAGTTGGTTTGCTGCTTCATCATCTGCGCCCGTTTGAAGATATGCATAGACCATGTACTCAATTGCATGGGGGAACTCATCCCATACAAACTGTCCGTGATTCCCTGCAGGAAATTTTAGCGCGGCTTCGGCAGCCCTAATGTTGTTGCGAATAACTTCGCCCCAGTTCCCGAGCCGCGTGTAGATATGCGTGGGCATGTGGAGCGCGTGAGGATTGTCCGGGGCAATGGCCTCGTACTCACGGAGAATTTCAAGCGACTCTCGTTCGCGACCGGGAGCATCGTTTGCGTGAATGAGATAGTGCATCGCTCCCGGATGTGCGGGATTCTCCCGGAGAATCCGGAGAAGAATTTCCGCTGCCCGTGCATTGTTTGGTGAAAATGTTTGATCGGGGCGGACTGTGGCAAGGAGCGACAACGAATATAACGCAGCAACCTCGTTGTCTTTGGGAAAAGCAGCATAGGCTTTCTCCATTCCCTCGAACCATGCCTGGATTCGTTTCCAATAGTCTGGTGAATTTGGATCATCGAAAAATGAAGCGGTAGCAGCGACTAAAAGACGTTCGCGTTCAGTTTGCGGGTTAAGAGATGTTGCTTTTTGCATGGCCTCCCATCCTCGCTGCAGATCCTGGGGACTGGGCCGTGTTGGCCAGAGTGGTTGAAACAAGGTCATTGCAACACCCCAGTAGGCCATCGCGCATAGGGTATCCGTGTCCGCAATTTTTTGAAACGCCTCTCGTGCCTGCGGGTACGTCATGTGATGGAATAGCGTCATTGCCTCATTGAAAGCCGGCTGGCTTGAAGGAACGCATGAAACAGGAAAGCTGACTGTCCCGAGCGTTTCTCCCGCATGATGGTGCATTTGGCTCTGAACCTGATTCGGAGCAGCAGCGAACAACACAATGAACAACAACCCTTTCAGGGCCAGAGCACCAACCTCTTTTCGAAGCATATTGATCTCCTTCATCCATCCAAAAGTTAATTCTATGAGCACGATTATACTCGTGGGTGAATAGATACCAAGCGCGCAGTGGAATGTCAAGTAAAGGAAGTAGGCACTACCACAGCCTCTTCCTCCACCCCCGTATGTCAGCCTTTACCTCTGCAGGCGAAGTGGACCCTACGGATCGCTTTAACTCAATCGACGTGCGGGGGTCGAGAAGCTTGTAGAGAGATTCATCAAACAGCTTGGAAATCTTTCGGTACTCGGGGAGTGTCAAATCTGAAAGTGAACAGCGGCGATCGGAGGCAAGGGCAACGGCTTCGCCAACGCAGGCGTGTGCAGTGCGGAAGGGGAGTCCTTTGCGCACAAGAAAGTCGGCAAGCTCAGTGGCGAGAAGAAAATCGGAGCGAAGTTCTTTTGTAAAACGCTCACTCTGGAAGTGAATGCTCTCCATCATGAGCGTGCACATGCGGAGTGAGTCGGTTGTCGTATCGGCGGCATCGAACAAGAAAGACTTGTCCTCCTGCAGATCGCGGTTGTAGGCGAGGGGGAGTCCCTTCATCATCGTGAGCATGCCCATCAGACTGCCGTAGACGCGTCCGGTTTTGCCGCGCACAAGCTCGGCAATATCGGGGTTGCGCTTCTGAGGCATAATGCTGCTGCCCGTCGTGAATTCCTCGGCAATCTCCGCAAAGCGCCACTCCTGCGAACTCCACAACAAAAGCTCTTCCGCAAGACGGCTGAGGTGCATTTGAGTAATTGAACAGGCAGAGAGAAACTCGATCTGCACATCACGGTCGCTCACTGCATCCATGCTGTTATAGACAATGTTGCTTAGTCCGAGCATGCGCGCAGTCCGCTTGCGGTCGATCGGAAAGGAAGTCCCGGCAAGAGCCGCAGCTCCAAGAGGAGAGGCATCGATTCGTTTCAGGCAGTCCCGGAATCGGTCGTGATCGCGGTCTAACATGTACACATATGCCAGAAGGTGATGAGCAAGCAACACCGGCTGAGCGCGCTGCATATGTGTGTATCCGGGCATCAAGACATCCTGGAATTTCTCTGCGACCGTGACGAATGCTCTTTGCAGAGAGCGAATCGACTCCATGATTTCTGTGCTTGTGCGCTTTAGATAGAGCCGTTCGTCAAGGGCGACCTGATCATTGCGGCTGCGGGCAGTGTGGAGTTTGCCTGCGAGAGGACCTATCTTCTTGAAGAGGCGTGCTTCGATTGCCATGTGAACATCTTCGGCAACGAAGCGGTCAGAGGATGTAGCGGGAGAGTCTAACTTGAACTTCCTGCTTTCGATCTCCTTTTCGATTTGCTCGAGAGCGCGGACAATTTTGTCCGCTTCTTTGCGTGTAAGGATCTCCTGCTTGGCGAGCATCGAGACATGCGCAATGCTTCCCTCGATGTCTTCTTTGTAGAGGCGGCGATCAACGCAAAGACAACTCGAAAACTGCAGCGCTTCAGGGTGGAGAGGTGTACGGAATCTTCCTTTCCATACTTTTCCTCCCTTCCCTTCCTTCATTGAAGAATCTCTTTCGTCAGGATCCCCGACGCTATCGGCTTTCTTCCTTCACTGATATTCTTCTGTGCCACCTCGTGGTAGGTCTTCACGGGAAGGCCGTAGATGGAGATGAAACCTTCCGATGCCTTGTGGTCGAACGTGTCGTCTTCGGTATAGGTTGCCAGGCCAGGATTGTACAGCGAGAACTGTGACTTCCTTCCCACAATCGTCATGTTGCCTTTGTACAGGCGGAGCCGGACGGTGCCCGTGACGGTCTTCTGCGTTTCATCAATGAAGGCATCGAGTGCAGTGCGAAGAGGAGAGTACCAGAGGCCGTTATAGATAAGGTTAGCATACTCACGCGCAATCTGGGTCTTCATGTGGAATACAGATTTTTCCAGTGTGAGCCGTTCGAGTTCCGTGTGCGCAAAATGAAGAATGGTCGCCGCGGGGGCTTCATAAATTTCACGCGACTTGATACCGACCAGCCGGTTCTCGACAAGGTCGATGCGGCCAATGCCATGCATGCCGCCGATTTCGTTCAGCCGGTCGATGAGCTTTACACCTGCGACCCAGGTTCCATCAAGTGCAATCGGAACACCATGGTCGAATTCGATTTCAACGTTGCGCGGCTCGTCGGGTGCGTCTTCCGGTGCAACAGTTCGGTGAAACGCGTCGGGAGGCGGTTCCATCATCGGGTCTTCCAGAACGCCGCACTCGATGCTGGTACCCCAGAGGTTCTCATCGATGGAGTAGGGCGATGCGACTGTCGCGGCGACCGGAATGTGATGCAACCGGGCATACTCGATTTCCTGTTCACGCGATTTGAATTCCCAATCACGTAGAGGTGCGAGAACTTTGACATGCGGCGCAAGCGCAGCAACCGAGACTTCGAAGCGGACCTGGTCATTTCCTTTTCCGGTACATCCGTGAGCAACCATCGCTGCTCCTTCGGAACGTGCGATCTCTACCAGCATCTTTGCCAGGAGTGGACGTCCAAGGGATGTTGCCATCGGATAAACATTTTCATAAAGAGCGCTTGCTTTGAGTGCGGGGAAAATGAAGTCGGCAACGAAGTCATGAGTGAGATCCTGAATGTACACCTTGCTCGCGCCGGTGGCCTTTGCTTTTTCTTTGAGTCCGGTAAGTTCTTTCTTCTGTCCCAGGTCGCCCGTCGCAGTAATGATCTCCGCATTGTATTTTTCGCTGAGCCACTTGACCATGACGGAGGTGTCGAGCCCCCCGGAATACGCAACGACAATTTTCGTTCTGTTCATGGTTTGCCTTTCACCAGATTATCTTTGAGAAACTCTATCACTTTTTTCGTCTTCTTGACAGAGGATGGAATGATGAGGAGTGTATTGTCCCCCGCAACGGTGCCAATAATATCGGGATTGCGGAGCGTATCCACAACCTCCCCCACAACATTCGCGCATCCTGGAAGAGTGCGCACCACGATCATGCTTTCGTTGGCAGTGATGGTGATGATCTCTGTTGTCACCGCAGGACGGAGGATTGATGCGCTTGTCCCCGGCTGCAGCGCATAACGGAAGCCATCGTCCGATGGAAGACGGGCGACGCCCAGTTCCTGCAGGTCGCGCGAAAGAGTTGCCTGTGTTACTTTGAATCCCTTCTTCTTCAGTTCCAACCGGAGCTCATCCTGGCTGCCGATCGCCTTGGCGCTGATGAGTTCTTTGATCGTAAACTGACGCTGTGATTTCATACACCTTCAGCTATTGCATACTGTGACGCTCGGTCGAGCGTAAGAATGTGCTCGGCTCTCTCGCCAAGCAGATACGCGATGATTCCTTTTTGAACGTGAAGCCGATTCTCGACCTCATCCAACACCACCGACTGCGGTCCTTCGAGGACGTCCGCTGTGATTTCCTCGCCGCGATGAGCCGGGAGGCAGTGCATCACCAGGCATTCGGGATCGGCGGTGTTCAGCAGGCTTTGGTTAATCTGGAAACCCGCAAAAGCCTGCTGCCGTTTGAGCTTCTCCTCTTCCTGACCCATGCTGACCCACACGTCGGTATACAAGACGTTTGCGCCCCGAGCTGCTATTGTAGGATCGTGCTGTACTTCCACCTTACTGATGCCGGCCATCTTTGCCCGTCGGAGAAGATTTGCATCGGGTTCGTATCCGCGCGGACACGCGACGACAAGGTGCAGAGGTATTTTTTCGGCCAGCTCAAGCCAGGAGTTGGCAACGTTGTTTCCGTCACCAACGAAAACAATTCTGGTGTCGCGGGAGAGAAGCCCTTTTTCAAGTAACGTGTATGCGTCCGCCAGGATCTGGCAAGGATGAAGCCGGTCGGTCAATGCATTAATAACGGGAACTGATGCGAATTGTGCAAGCTTCTCGACAGTCTCATGTGAGTACGTTCGTGCAATAATCAGATCGTTGTATTGCGACAGAACTTCCGCAACGTCCCGGGCTGATTCGCGGGATGCAAGACCGATTCTGTCGTCCGAAAGGAATATTGATTGACCGCCGAGTTGGAGAATGCCTACTTCGAACGACATGTGCGTTCGCAACGAGGGCTTCTCGAAGATCAATGCGGCCGTTTTTCCGGCCAGCGGTTTATAGTTGAGAGGACGGGTTTCTTTCAACCAATGGGTCAGGGCAAAAATCTCCTGGATGTCGTCTGGTGAAAATGGCGAAAGAGAAACGAAATCCTTGATCATTGTACTTCCTCCATGAGTGAATTGACAGGGGAGGGGGTCACTTCCGTCCCGATACCCTCTTTCGTGAACATTTCCAATAGAAGCGCATGCGTCACCCGTCCATCGATCATGTGGACTTTTACGACGCCGCCATCCAGCGCGGCACATGCAGATTGAATTTTCGGGATCATGCCGTTGATAATGATGCCATCGCTGATAAGCTCCTCTGCCCGCATCCGATGCATTGAGTGGATCAGTTCTTCGCCGACCATGATGCCTTCCACGTCGCTCAGGTAGATGAGCTTTTCCGCCTTCAGCGCCGACGCGATTGCCGAAGCGGCAAGATCGGCGTTGACGTTAAAATACTGCCGGTCGTGGCCGATGCCAATCGGGGCGACCACGGGGATATATCTGTTGGCGAGGAGCAGATTCAAGAGCGCCGATCTCACTTCTTCCACCTCTCCCACAAACCCCAAAGCGCCATTCTTTGCCGGTCTTGCCGTCAGCAGGTCGGCATCCAACCCGCACAAGCCGACTGCGTTGCCGTCGTGTCGGTTGATTGCCGCGGCGATATCTTTGTTCGTCTTTCCTGCGAGGACCATCTGAACGACATCCATCATCGCTTCGTCGGTAAAGCGCTGACCATCGACAAAGGTGGAAGTAAGCCCAAGCCGGTCGGCAGTTGCCGTAATCTCTCTCCCACCACCATGAACGATCACGATGTTGATCCCGATTTTTGTCAACACGGTAATGTCCTGGGCAAATGTTTCGCGAAGGTCCGGATTAACCATCGCAGCGCCGCCATACTTGATCACAAACGTCTTTCCTTCATACTTCTGTATGTAGGGGAGGGCTTCGACGAGCGTTTCGGTTTTGAGAGGAATGTTGTTCATGCTACGTCCTGTAATGTGCGTTGATGTCCACATACTCTTTCGAGAGGTCGCACGTCCAGAAGCACGCGGATGCATTTCCTTTGTGAAGTTCAATGGTGATTGTCAGCTCCCTCTTGCTCAACACGCGCTTTGCTTCGACTTCCGAAAAATCGATCGAGTATTTTTTCTGCAGGATGGGAACCTCATCGAAAAAAATCTCCACCGCCTCCGGATCGAAGTCGATGCCGGAATAACCTATTGCGGCAAGTATTCTGCCCCAGTTTGCGTCCTCACCGTGGATGGCTGTTTTTACAAGACTGGAATTCGCAACAGCGCGCCCCGCTCTTACCGCTTCGTCTTCCGATTCAGCTCCGTTGACCTGAATTGCAACGAGCTTCGTTGCCCCCTCGCCATCGAGGACGATCATCTTGGCGAGCTCGGTCAAGAGCCATTCGAGTGCATTGTAAAACCGTTGTGTATCCTCGTGCTCGGCGTGTGTTAGAATGGGACTGCCAGCGGCGCCGTTTGCCATCAGGACGACCATATCGTTGGTACTCGTGTCGCCATCGACAGAGATTCTGTTAAAAGATCGATCTGCCGCGAGTTTTAGCATCTGCTTCAGGAGAGCCGGCTCCACGGTCGCATCCGTTGTCACGAAACCGAGCATCGTAGCCATGTTCGGCGCGATCATACCGGACCCCTTTGCCATGCCGCCAAGAACGATCTGCGTACCGCCGATGTGCGTCTTCACTGCAAGCTCCTTGACGAAGGTATCCGTTGTCATAATTGCTTCCGCTGCATCTCTCCCCCCCGAATGATGCAGTTCGCCGGCGGCGATGCGTATCCCCTTCTGAATGGGCCCCATGGGAAGGTACTGTCCAATTACACCAGTAGAAGAAACAAGAACCAACGAAGGATCGATGGAGAGAGCCTCGGCAGTGTCAGCGACCATCGTCCATGCGTTGTTCAACCCTCTTTCGCCGGTGCAGGCATTTGCATTGCCGCTGTTCACCACGATAGCCTGTGCCATAGATGATGCCTTCACCTGCAATTTGTCAACAATCACCGGAGCGGCAGGGACTCTGTTCTGCGTAAACACTGCGGCCGTCGCGGCAGGAACATCCGAGGCAATGATCGCAAGATCTTTGCGTGATTTCTTCACACCGCAATGAATGCCTGCGGCCCGAAAACCTTCCGGTGCCGTAACGCCACCGGAGACACGCTCATAAGGATGATTGTTCATTCATAACTCCAAAGAAAGAATTAAGAGAGCCCGCAGTCTTCGGGAAGGCCGAGCATGATATTCATGTTCTGCACCGCCTGTCCGGCGGCACCCTTGACAAGATTATCGATAGTGGAAAGAAGAATAAGCTGGTTGGTTCGCTCGTCCACGTGCAATGAAATGTCGCAGTAGTTTGTTCGAATAACATCCCTTAGCTGCGCCACCTGCTCCTTCACTCGTACAAATCGCGCCTCACGATAGTAACTCTTGTACAGCCGGAAGACCTCTTCCCGGGAAATGGATTGCGCGAGCGATGAATGTATCGTCGTGTAGATGCCACGATTCATTGGGACGAGGTGCGGCACGAATGAGACCGTCACGGACTTTCCACTTGCTGCCGAGAGGACGTGTTGAATTTCAGGGATGTGTTGATGTGCACCGAGTTTGTATGCACGAATGTTGTCGTGGACTTCGGTGAAACTCATTTCCAGCGATGATGATCGACCCGCGCCGGAAGTCCCTGACAACGACGTGATGGAAATCCCCGCCGGTTCAATGATCCCATGCCTGAGTGCCGGAATTAACGCCAAGATTGCGCTTGTGGGATAGCAGCCGGGATTGGCAACGAGAGAAGTGTTGGCAATTGCATCGTGATGGATCTCCGGCAATCCGTACACGGCCTTGGACAAGAGAGATGGCGAGACATGTTCTTGATGGTAATAGGCGGCATACTCTGCACTCGAGAGGAGGCGGTAGTCACCGCTCAGGTCAATGACGCGAGGAACTTCATCATGGATCTTCGGAACAATCTTCATTGACTCGCCGGACGGCAATGCCGTGAAGGCCAGGTCTATGTTTTTGAACGAAGTTCCCTCCAATGCCGTGAAGCGCAAATCCGTTTGTCCTGCGAACTCGGGATAGACATCGTCCAGTCGTTTCCCGGCGGTCGTACTGGAAACCAACGTCTGGATCTGTACATCGCTTCGCCTGGCAAGGAGCCGTATCAATTCGGCGCCGGAATACCCGGACGCCCCGATGATCGCTACATTCATAATGAATACATATGCAAAAAGTTGCATAAATATGCATAAGCTCTTATTGAGATGCAATAGGGAGAAGATTTTTATTTTAAGGAGCCGTCGGTTCGACTAGAAGGAGCGTCGAGAAAAGAGAGGTGAAGAAGGCTATGAAAGCCAGCCGTGTGCGCGATACCACTCTATAGTGGAGCGGATCCCCTCTTCCAGCGGGATTTCCTGTTTGAACCCGAAATCGCGTTCCGCACTAGAGGAATCGCACGTCCAGAAATCCTGCACCATATCACGTGCCTTTTCGAAGTTAATGAGTGCTGGAGAACTGCTGAAGCGCGCCATGAACTCGGCGACGGCAGCGACCATGTAAATACCAAATTCCGGGATACGGAGGGAGATGGTCTTGCGGTTCAAAACCCGTCGGGTAACCTCGCCAATTTCCTTCCAATCATAGACCTTGCTGCTTGCGATGAAATACGTCTTCCCCGTTGCAACTTCACTCTTCCCCGCCAGAAGAAATCCCCGGACGAGGTCCGACACATGAATCAGACTCACAAACTTATCGTGCAGACCGACACTTGCCTGGAGGCCTTTGTTCATCGTGTTGAAGTATTCGAAAATATCCTTATCGCGCGGGCCGTACACGGCTGGCGGGCGAACAATCGTAATTGGAATGTCTTCCATCATCGCTTGACATTCCTGCTCTGCTTTCCATTTGCTCTCACCGTATGTTGTTATGGGCCGGGCAATCACCTCTTCGGTGATGGGAGTTTTGCTCTGGCTCGGTCCGACCGCTGTCTGACTGCTGACATGAACAAACCGCTTGAGTTGTGGATTGGATGCACGAACAGCTTCAAGAAGATTTTTTGTTCCGTTTACATTGCCACGGAAGTACTCTTCCTTTTTCTTTGCCTTCGTTACACCGGCTGAGTGAAAAACCAAATCGACCCCGCTCACCGCGGCACGAAGAGATTTGTGATCGAATAATCCCCCTTCCACAAATTCCACCTCATGACCCTTCAGCCATTTGGTGTCAGAGGACTTGCGAATGAGGCATCGCACCGTGTAACCGCGATGCAGCAGAAGTTCTACGAGGTGGCTTCCGATAAAACCTGTGCCGCCGGTAACAAGTGCTTTCACTGGAATGGAGAACTGTGAGGGGAAAACCTGATTGACTTTGTAAACACGTTAGAGTATATTGAAAACGATTTTAATTAGCAATTTTCCATGTCATTGTGGCGCAACCGCGCCGAGGAATTCCATGAGTGAACGCAGTCAGACTCTCCGCAAGAGCGACGGAGAAACAGTTGCTGCTGAGAAGAAGAAGGTGGACCTGTTCGAAAAGTGCAGAACGTTTACACGCGCCGATGAAATAAAAGCACACGGATATTATCCCTACTTCAGGGAGATCGAAGAGAATGAAGGTCCGGTTGTTTCCATCGAGGGCCGCAAGGTCATCATGGCCGGTTCGAACAATTATCTCGGTCTCACTGCGGACCCGCGCGTTAAGGCTGCTGCCATCAAGGCAGTGGAGAGGTATGGGACCGGATGTTCCGGTTCACGCTACCTGACGGGAACGCTGGATCTGCATGTCATGCTCGAAGAACGTCTTGCTGCATTCCTTCACCGGGAGGCATGCCTTCTCTATAGTACCGGCTACCAGACGGCACAGGGGATTATTCCGACTCTCGTTCAAAAGGGAGAATACGTTGTTTCTGATCGGGATAATCACGCCTGTATCGTCGCTGGCAATCTCATGGCGAAGGGTGCGTTTGGCGAGTTCGTCCGGTTCAAGCACAATGATATGAACGATCTTGAGCGAGTGCTTTCAAAGATTCCTGTGGAGACCTCCAAGCTTATTGTAACCGATGGTGTCTTCAGCACCACCGGAACCATCGCCGACCTCCCGACAATTACCAGCCTCGCGAAAAAGTACAATGCGCGAGTATTGGTGGATGATGCGCACGCGACCGGTGTCATCGGAAAAGGTGGACGGGGTACGGCAAGCCATTTCGGATTGGAGCAGGTTGTCGATATGACGATGGGGACATTCAGCAAAACGTTTGCATCGTTGGGGGGATTCGTCGTCGGCGACAAGCATGTCATCAACTACCTTAAGCATCATGCGCCCGCTCTCATTTTTAGTGCGAGTCCAACGCCGGCGTCTGTCGCATCCGCGCTCGCTGCGCTCGACATCCTCGAAAATGAACCGGAACGAATCGACCGGCTGAAGGCAAATGCGAACAAGATGAAGCTTGGTCTTCAGGCAATGGGATTCCGGATTATCGACAGCGATACAGGCATCGTCCCGGTAATCATTGGTGATGACGAAAAAACATTCGCCTTCTGGCGCATGCTCTATGATGCAGGAGTCTTTGTCAACGCGTTCGTCAGTCCCGGTGTTCCTCAGGGCTACCAGATGATGAGGACCAGCTATATGGCAACGCATGAAGATGAACACCTGAACAAAATCCTGGAGACATTCGAGACAATTGGAAAGAAACTCGGTCTCATTCCGTAGTGTTTTCTGGCTGATAGTTCTTTCTCTCTTCCCCGTGTTCCCGGGGCCTGTTGTCGTCAATCATTCATTTCACCGTCCCAACTCGCGCATATCCAAGGAGTGGTGGACGTTCTCTTCCATTTAAAGACAATCACGCAAACATCATGGCTGCAGCAACGATTCGTCCGGTGCGAACGAAAGAAGATGAACGACGTTTTCTCCGTTTTCAATGGAAGATCTACAAAAACAACCCGGTGTGGGTTCCTCCGTTGATGATGGATCGGCGAAAGCTCATCGACAAGAAGAAGAACCCGTTCTACAAGCACGCCCGGATGGAGTTGTTTCTTGCAGAACGCAGCGGCTCGATCGTCGGACGGATCGGCGCCATCGTGAATGATAATCACAACAAAGAGCACGACGAGAACATTGGCTTCTTTGGATTTTTTGAATCCATTGACGATCAGGAAGTTGCGTCATCGTTATTCGATGCGGCAGCAGCATGGCTCAGAGACCAGAAAGTGACTGCCATGCGAGGCCCGGCCAGTCCGTCGGTGAACGATGAGTACGGCCTTCTCGTGGATGGTTTCGACAAATCACCTGCCATACTCATGGCATACAATCCGGCCTACTACCAGAAACTGGTGGAAGGATATGGGTTTGTCAAAGCGAAAGACCTTTATGCATACTATGTCCACAAGGACAAAGTAATGCAGGGAAAACTCCCGCGGGTGGGGGAGTTGGTAAAGAAACGCAACGAACTTGTGTTCCGCACCATTAACATGAAAGACTTCGATAACGAAGTGAAAAAGATCCACGAGCTTTACTCTCGTGGCTGGTCAAGGAATTGGGGTGAAGTGCCGTTGACCACCGAGGAGTTCAACTACATGGCGAAGGACCTGAAGCCGGCGGTCGATCCGAATCTCGTCATTATCGTGGAGTCGAAGGGAAAGCCTGTGGGGTTTGCCCTCTCTCTTCCTGATTACAATATGGTGTTGAAGAACAACAGGAACGGCTACCTGATTCCCGGTCTTCTTCGAATCCTCTTTCAGAAGAAGAAAATTGATTTCACACGAATCGTTATTCTGGGAGTCCTGCCGGAATATCTGAATACCGGCATCGGCGGCGCCCTTTTTTATGAAACCGCCATTCAGTCAATCAAACACGGCTACCCGCATGGCGAGGCAAGCTGGGTACTGGAAGACAACATCATGATGAATCGTGGGGCGGAGTTGATGCAGGGAGAACGAACGAAAACTTACAGGATTTACAATTACACGCTCTAGCTACTCTTTACTACTAATTCTGACAATGAGGTAGGGTTATGCCCGTTAAGAAAGTCGAAAAGATTTGGATGAACGGTTCACTCGTCAACTGGGACGACGCGAAGATTCATATTCTTTCCCACGTTATTCATTACGGCTCAAGCTGGTTCGAAGGAATTCGCTGTTACGATACGAAACAAGGTCCGGCAATCTTTCGGCTTGACAAGCATGTGAGGCGTTTGTTTGATTCTACAAAAATCTACCGCACGCAGATCCCTTTTTCCGAGAAGGATATTGTTGACGCGATCATGCAAACAATCCGCGCAAACAAGATGAAAGCATGTTACATCCGGCCGATTGTGTACAGGGGATATGGTGAAGTTGGCGTGAATCCGATTAAGTGTCCGGTCGACGTCACGATTGCAGTGTGGGAATGGGGTGCGTACCTTGGCGATGAGGCGCTGAAGAACGGCATCGATGTGTGCATCTCGACTTGGAATCGCCCCGCGCCGAACACGCTGCCGGCAATGGCAAAGGCGGGAGGAAATTATCTTCTCTCTCAACTCATGAAAATGGAGGCGGTGCAGGAAGGATTTCAGGAAGCGATCGCGCTGGATATCAACGGGAATCTGAGCGAAGGAACCGGCGAGAATCTGTTTGCGGTGAAAGACGATATCATCTACACACCGGCGTTTTCATCGTCGTTGCTGCCGGGCGTGACGAGGGCTTCGGTGATCAAACTTGCGCGCGATGCGGGATACGAGGTATTGATCACTCCTGTTCCGAAGGAAATGGTCTACGTTGCAGATGAACTCTTCTTCACCGGTACAGCGGCGGAAGTCACTCCCATTCGCTCGGTGGATAAAGTGAAAGTAGGAAACGGCAAGCCTGGACCGATCACCATGAAGTTGCAGGAGATGTATTTCGATGTCGTCAAGAATGCGAATGACCCACAAAAGTGGCTGACGTTCGTATATAACGATTAGCGCGAACACTCCAGGGAGGATTCACTATGGCGAAAAAGAAAACCAGCAGGATCCAAAAGCCCTCCGCCTCCCGTCAGCGGCACAAGGTGTCGGTGAACCACATTCTTCTTCCTTTTGATTTTTCGATTCACTCGAAGAACGCCCTGCGGTATGCCGTGTTGATGGCGAAGGAGTTTGACGCGTCGTTACATCTCGTCTACGTCGTCGAACCAACGCTGTATCCTGCGGATCTCGGTTTCGGTCAGGTGGTTTTGCCGGAAGTGGAAGATGAGTTGGTGGACGAGGGAGAGAGGAAGCTCCAGTCCGTTATTGAGGATCATATCGGAAGGGAGGTCGATGCGACGGCAGTTGTGCGTAGAGGAAAACCTCACCAGGAGATTCTCCTGGAAGCAGAGAAGCGCAAGATCGATCTGATCATTGTCCCGACGCACGGGCATACCGGCGTTGAGCATATGCTCTTTGGCAGCACCGCGGAGAGAATCGTCCGCAATGCCAAATGTCCCGTCATGACGCTGCGACCGGAAGTGTTGGCTTAGTCTGATTTACCCGATGGATTATTTGGTTGCTCGCCTCGGGCTTCAGCGCGAGGCAACAAAAAGCGAACACCATATCCCCGGGTCTTTAACCAAACGCAACTGCCTAGCTCAAACGGATCGGCTCATCGGACAATCGAGGACGATTGTCCTATCGCCGGGAACTATTTGCGCTGAAGGTTTTGAAGGAAGCGAGGGAAGAGGAGCGAACGATTACTTGTTCCGTGTGATCACGTAATCGGCGAATGCGAGGAGGGATTGTTTGCTGGGTGTATCGGCGAAGGTGCAAATGGACTTTTTCGCTTCTGCGCTGAATTGTTCCGCGCGATCTTTGGAATACTCTATCCCGCCATTTGATTCCACAAAGTCCACTACATCCTTCACCCGCATTTTCTTCCCGCCGTTCTTTACCATCGCAAGAATTGTATTCGACTCTCGACGCGGCGCGTGCGATAGGGCATGAATGAGAGGAAGAGTCAGTTTCTTTTCGCTGAGGTCCAATCCAGTCGGCTTTCCAGTGATGCTCTTTCGTCCCACATAGTCAAGCAAATCATCCCGGATTTGGAATGCCAGTCCCACCAACTCGCCGTATTGCGCAAGCGCTATATGATGGGCCTCATTTGTGGAACTACTCGCCGCGCCGATTTCACAGCAGGTGGAGAGCAGCGACGCGGTCTTATCGCCGATGATCTTCAGGTACGTTTCCTCATTCATATCCAGCTGGCGACTTTTCTGGATTTGATGGATCTCACCTTCACTCATCCGCTTGACTGACGTTGACGTGATTTTCAAGAACGGAAAGTCATCGTGATCGAGCGAGAGAAGGAGACCTTTCGCGAGAAGATAATCTCCCATCAGCACTGCGATCTTATTCTTCCAGACTGCATTAATGGATGCGATTCCCCTTCTCGTATCCGCATCATCGACAACGTCATCATGCACCAGCGTAGCGGTGTGCAGTATTTCTACCAGTGCCGCGCCGCGGTAGCTCTTTTCGTTGACGCCGCCGCATAACTCCGCACTCAGAAGCACCAGAACCGGCCGGACTCGCTTTCCCTTCTGTTTCACGATGTATTTCGTTACCAGATCGACCAGCCCGATTTGCGAACGAATGGATTTCTTGAAGACTTCTTCGAACGCATCGAGATGGCGCTCAATGGGCCGGGCTATTTCTTTCAGATCCATCAGTGTTAGGACCTTTCCTCTTCAGAAGATTTCTTCTTCCTCCAGGCAATCGCCGAGATCCCGATACTCAGTTCGTACAGGAGTAATAGTGGGAT
Source organism: Ignavibacteria bacterium (assembly GCA_003251275.1). GTDB lineage: Bacteria > Bacteroidota > Ignavibacteria > UBA10030 > UBA6906 > SZUA-287. The sequence goes on along the minus strand of QKGJ01000404.1, from coordinate 27,100 downwards.
GGCGAGAAGAATCTGGCTCACAGGATCGGTCCCGGGAGTCAGGATTGCGGCAAGGAACAGAATCACGACAATCGCATGACGCCGATAGTGTCGCATAAACGCCGGTGTCAGGATTCCGAGCTTCGAAAGGAACCACGAGACCATCGGCAACTCAAACACAATCCCGGCACCAAGAATCATGCTGATCACGAAACTCATGTATTCATTGATAGCGATATTGTTTTCGATCTCGCTTGTTCCAAAACCGGCGAAAAACGTCAGCGCCGCCGGCAGCATCACGAAATACGCAAACGCCACTCCCGCCAGAAAACAAAAAGTGGAAAAGAACACGATCCAGGATATGTACTTCCGTTCCTTTGGAAGAAGACCGGGTGAAATGAACCGCCACAACTGCCAGAACACGTTGGGGAGGCTGAGAATCACACCACCCACCAGGGCCACCTGCATGTAGAGAAATACCTGACCGAATGGTTTGAGGTTCTGCAAATGAATTGGCTGCTGACCGGGTTGGAGATTGTGATTCACGTCGATAATGGGCAGGAGGAGAATTTCGTTGATCAGCCAATCGATCGTAATGCCGCAGGCGATTGCGCCTGCAACAATGCCGAGAACCATCCAAATGATACGCCAGCGAAGTTCTTCGAGATGACCAAGAAACGGCATCTCGGGCCCGCCGCCGGCGTCAGGCTTTTCTTCTGTTTCAGGGTCGTCAGCGATCGAACGTTGTTTGTCGGCTGCCATGGTATGGGCACTTCCTTGCGCCTATCCCTGAAGTTCTGGATAGAGAGGAAACTTATTGCCAAGCTCTTCAACGTCAGCAGAAACCTTGCGGTATTCTGCTTCGTTTCCCGTATTCGATAGTACTCGATGAATTAGCCCCCCAATGCATTTCATTTCGTCCTGCTTCATGCCACGGGTAGTCAATGCCGGAGTTCCGATCCGGATCCCACTGGTGATGAGCGGCGACTTGTCGTCGAACGGTACGCCGTTCTTATTTACCGTAATACCCGCTTCGTCTAATGCCTCCTGGGCGTCCTTCCCGGTCATGTTTCTGTTGCGCAGATCCACAAGCATGAGATGGTTGTCTGTACCGCCGGAGATCACGTTATAGCCCAGCGACTGCAATGTTTGTGCGAGCGCCTGTGCGTTTGCAATTACCTGCTTGCCATATGTTTCAAAGTCAGGCTGCAGAGCTTCTTTGAACGCAACTGCCTTCCCGGCGATCACATGCATCAGCGGACCGCCTTGAATGCCCGGGATGACCATCGAATCCAACAGCTCCGACATCATTTTTGTTCGGCCCGATTTTGGGGCAACGATGCCGAAGGGGTTCTCGAAGTCTTTCCCCATCAGAATAAGACCGCCGCGGGGACCTCGCAGTGTTTTGTGTGTGGTGGAAGTAACAACGTGACAATGGGGAAGAGGATCGTTGAGAAGTTTCTTCGCGATGAGACCCGCCGGGTGTGCGATGTCGGCAAAGAGAAGCGCGCCAACTTTGTCCGCAATAGCACGAAACGCTGCATAATCGATGTTGCGTGAGTACGCACTCGCCCCAACAGTGATCATCTTCGGTTTTTCTTTGATTACCACTCGCTCGACTTCGTCGTAGTCGATAATGCCTGTCTCCCGTTTGACGCCGTACGGGGTAAAGTCATACAGCTGTCCCGAAAAATTTACAGGCGATCCGTGTGTGAGATGACCGCCGTGCGACAGATTCATTCCGACGATCTTGTCCCCGGGCTTCACCAAAGTGAAATACACCGCCATGTTCGCCTGTGAACCCGAGTGGGGTTGCACGTTGGCGTATGCGGCGCCGAAGAGTTGCTTTGCACGATCGCGCGCCAGGTCCTCAACAACGTCAACGTACTCGCAGCCTCCGTAATACCGCTTGCCCGGATATCCCTCTGCGTACTTGTTGGTGAGGGGGGTTCCAACGGCATCAAGCACAGCGCGACTGACAAAGTTCTCCGAAGCGATAAGTTCCAATTTGGAATGCTGACGCCTGATCTCGTTTCTTACCGCCTGGAAGGTTTCAGGATCGTATTGTTGTAAGTGTTGCATGAGGTAATTTCCGCGAATCAGAAAGTGAGCCTACTCGTCTTCCGGGTCATAGCGTACAAACCACAACTCGCCAATGTTCACGGCAACGGAAAGGCGAAGGATGTTATCCTTGACAAGGTTATTCCGGAGTGTCCCTCGCTGGGCATACTCGAGGGCGACATCGATTCTGTTCTCATTGCCGAGGTTAATCCCGAGTCCGCCGGTAATTCCCCATTGATCGATGCCCAGTCCGTTGGTAAAGTAATTTGTGGCTTCGTAGTACGCTCCAAGCCTGTAGGTGAGGTTGTCAAACCACGAGGCAAAGACATCACGTTTCCCCGTGCGTTCGGCGCCAACGCTGAAACGGTAGCTGTCACGCAATTCCTTCTGGCGCAGTCCGGGAAGATCGGCGCCACTCCACAACTGTGCCGTGTAGTCCATGGCAAGTTGGTAACGTTCGCCTGGCTTATACCCGATGCCGGCACCGAACGAGAAGGGAAGAGAAATCGCACCCTCCACTTCGACCGTGGTATCCCGCTCCTGGACAAAATCAAACGTTGTGCGGTCTGTCGTGCTGAGTTTGGAGCGGGTGGAAAGGGTGAATCCAACAGAGAAAGGCGTAAGAGATTCGTGAACCACGCCGAGAGAGGTAAGCATCGCGCCGATGGTAACCCCCGGGCCCCGCATGGTAATTTCCCTGCTCACCGAGCCCGATCCAAGCGTGTCGTTCAGCGGAGAAAAACTTCTTCCCTCGTTGATTGATCCGAAATACAAATTGAATGCAAAGCCGATCGCAAGTTCATCAGCTGGTTTGAAGGACGCACCTGCGAATCCTGTTGTGAGACCGCCGTCGCCGGTACTTCGGACTTTGTAGTCGATCCCGAGCTGCGAATCGTTTGTCGTGATGTCGTACCCGACATTGCTATAGGGAACGAACCCGAGGGCGAGCGTGAGTCCCCTTTCGGGAGAGAGAGGAAACGAAAGCGCGCCGCCGTTAAACTGATCTCGGCTGCGGGCAGTGTACAATGAAACATCCTTCGAACCAAAAAGCTCGAAGAGATAGGAGCCTTCAATCTGCGTCCGTGTTATTTTCGCCCAGGCAGCAGGAACAAGCGAAGGAATGGAATTACCTGTTTGGAAACCGATACCCGTATATCCCATGCCTGCTGATCGGACCCCCAAACCACGTTGAGTATCCCCAACCCCAATAAGGGAATAGACGGATGGTCCTTCCTGCGACGCAGCCGGGAAGGGAAAAAGAAAAATCAGGATCGCGACAAGCAGATATCTCACACCATACTCCTAATTCTGTACAACTCCATAAACGATTTTCAGTTTTGGTTTCATCGCATCGGGCGCAATGTTGTTAAAGAAGACAAACCGGTCAAAGCTGCTGAACTCCTTGGCGGGGAGGGCGGTAACGCCGACCCCATAATTCGTACCGGTTGCCCAGAACTGTGTTGCATGTCGGGCGTCGAAGGAAAACTCGTTTGGATCGCTCCCTCTCACTTCTCCTCGAGTAAAGGTTGACTCCAAGAGCAATGTATCGGACGGAGAGAGGATCACCCGGGATGCGACGACCTTTTCCGTTGACGGACTTCCCAGGAGAGTTGCTGCATCGTCGAGATGGAGGAGCATGTTAGCCGACGTGATAATGCTGCCCTGGGGCAGAAATGAAACATCAAACTTGAAGATGCCCGTGTAAACTACTCCTGCCTGGACCGTGACCCGGGTGGAGTCTGCATCAAATCCATCGATGTTCCCTACGAACGTGTCCCAAATGGGCGCATACTTCAGCGTGTCCATCGCTCCGGAGGGACCTCGCGTTTCAATCTGGAGGGTTGGAGGGATGGTGGCGGAGTCGGGAAAGAAGTTCAGGGCCTCAAATCCACGCACAACATCGCACGACGGATCCGGAAAAAGGAGCAGTCCGTAGTTTGGATCTCCTGTTCCCTGTAACCAGTTTCTGATCAGGGTCGTGTCGGTGATTGTCACATACACTTCTTCGGTGTCGGCAGCAGCAGTCACGGTCAGGGAGCCAATGGAGACCGGGGCATAGAAATCAGATGTTACGCCTCTCCATGTCAGCGTATCTTCACGCCAGTCCTTGAGAATCTTGTGGACATTCAGATTGAACGGTCCGGAGAGATTACCAAACCGCGACGTAAGCTTCAACCGCACACCTGCGGCAACCACATCGACCGTATCATTGACCACGGGCGCAAAACGGATGGGAGAATATGCAAGATAGCCGCCAAACTTGCCGACGAGGTTTGTCGCGCTGTTCATCGGGATGGGGCGCTTTTTGGTCAGCGTTCCCGCCGCGGTAATCGTTGTCTCTGCAAGTGCAACCCTTGTGGTAATGAGCTGCGAACCAAGGAGCGATTCTGCGGTGGGATCCTCCGTGCATCCCGATGCAATCACAAGAGTAATCACGAATGCAAAACATGCGCCGGCGACCGACGATTTCTTGAAAAATTGGTTTTGACTCATTCCTAAATTGTTTCTCCTTTATCAACTACTTCGAGAATACGATCAACAGCCTGGGGAAGCGATGGAACAATATGATCAGGTTCAACATTGGCTGCGCGGCACTCTTCTACCGACTGTCGGCCGTATCCGGTCAGCACCAGCAATGTTGTTGCTCCCACCGACTTGCCCGCCTGAATATCGACAATCCTATCTCCCACAACAAACGATTGGTCAAGAACAACGTCCAGTTCCCGTTCACCGCGTCGCAACATTCCCGCTCCCGGCTTGCGGCAGTCGCAGACAATGTTATAGGGTGCGATTCCTGCGGTGGGATGGTGTGGGCAATAATAAATACGATTGACAGTCGCTCCCCCTTCGTCCTGCAGCAACTGCTGCAATTTTGTATGGATTGGGAGGAGATCGTTTTCCTGCAGGAATCCCCGCGCCACACCTGATTGGTTTGAGATGACGCAGGTGACAATTCCCCGGTCGTTCAGCTTCCGGATCCCGGAGGCCGCACCCGGAATGAGAACAAGCTCTTCCGGTGTTCGAAGAAAATCCACCTCTTCATTGATGGTTCCGTCGCGGTCAAGGAACACTCCTCTCCGCGTCACCGCCGCTCCAGTGTTCGGTACAGCTGAACGTATTTCTTTGCCGACTCCTCCCAGGAAAAATCCTTTCCCATGCCATTCAGCATAAGCGCCCGCCATGCATCGGGGTCGGCGTAAGTCTTGACTGCCCGTTGTATCGCTTTTATCAGCTCACGTTTCTCAAACGCAATGAACTTGAAACCCGTTCCGGTCTTCTTTTCGGGGGAAAATTCTTCAATGGTGTCTTCCAGTCCTCCCGTTGCCCGCGCAATCGGGACCGTCCCGTAGCGCATGCTGTACATCTGGTTGAGTCCACAAGGCTCGTACCGGGACGGCATCAAGAACATATCGCTTCCCGCCTCGATGAGGTGAGCCAGCGGCTCGTTGAATGAACCGTCGACGGCAATTCGTCCCTTATACTTGCGTGCAGCACTTTCCAACGGTTTTGAGAATTCCTTCGGCCCCACGCCTAGTACGACCATCTGGATGCCGAGCGCCATAATGTCGTCCATGGCCTCACAGAGGAGGTCAATCCCTTTCTGTTCTGCGAGACGCGAGACGATTCCGATGACCGGAGTATTTTCCATCTCGGAAAGTCCCATGTGTTTCCGCAATGCCGCAGTGTTCTGTTTCTTCACCTCAATGGTGCTGCTGTCATACTTGTGCGGTATGTATGGATCAACTTCGGGGTTCCAGAGATGATAGTCTGCGCCGTTCAAAATTCCCCCGACGTCAGCCTTCCGCTTCTTTATCAAGTCCTCAAGACCAAATCCGAACTCAGGCGAAGAGGCAATTTCCTCCGCATATGTTTCACTGACGGTATTGATGCCATCGGCGAAGAGGAGTCCGGCTTTCAACATATTGATCGATCCGTTTTGCGCTATTCCTTTATCGTTGCTGAATTCCTCCGGCAACAGGGTCTTTACAAAGCTCTGCTTCGGGAATACTCCCTGGTACGCCATGTTGTGGATGGTGAAGAGTGTTTTAGTGCCTTTGTAGAACGGATCGTCTTTATAAATCGTCTTCAGGTACGCGGGGACAAGTCCCGTATGCCAGTCATTGCAATGAATAACATCGGGCTGCCAGGCAAGGGCTTTGAGAGTCTCCAATACTCCCCGACAAAAGAAGATAAAACGGTCGTCGTTATCGGAAAATTCTTTCCCGGTTTCCGGGTGCACGTATATCCCTTTGCGTCCGAAGAAATCGGGGTTGCTCAGAAAGTAGACCTGGACTTTCCCGTGGCCATTGGAAAGAAACGAAGACTGCACGCTTCCCTTGTGTTCTTGCGTCCCGACGGGAATCCGGATGTCGCTCAGCCGGGACATGTCATGCAATCGCGCGGTCCGGTCATTGATGCTGCCGTAGCGTGGCATCATCACACGGATTTCGTGGTCAAGACCTTTGATAAATTTGGGAAGTGCACCGGCAACATCTGCGAGACCGCCGGTTTTGGCAAAAGGCTCTACTTCACTAGATAAAAACAATACCTGTAACTGCTTTGCCATGCCAATCCGGGGTGATACAAACAGGATGGAGTTGAAAAAACGCGTTCAAAGTTACGAAGAATGGCGTTGAGAATCAATGAAAGTGAGAGGTGGAAATGGCCTAAGGGTCGATCAGTAATCGGCGGGCTGGATTTGGAATAGGTTCGTTCGTCAAATAAATACTACGACGGTCCTTTAAGAGGCAGGTTCAGCGTGAACGTTGTGCCCTTGTCTCTCTCCGTTGAGACTTGGATCGTGCCCTTGTGATCCTGAATGATCTTCTTCACGATGGAGAGGCCCAGTCCGGTGCCATGTTTCTTACCGTACGTAACGAACGGTTCGAAGATTTTTGCCCTGATTTCATCCGAGATTCCTTCTCCGGTATCGGAAAAGGTGATAACAAGATGACCGTCCTGTTGCTCTGTGCCGACTGTGAGCGTTCCGCCGTGAGGCATCGCGTCGGCGGCATTGGTGGCGAGATTGTAGAAAACACGCACCATCTTGTCAAGATCAAGCAGGCAATTGCCGGCATAATTGAGCTTCCGCTCAAGTTTGACCTTCTTTTTATTCAGGTCCTGCTCGATGAACCGAAGAGCCGTGTCCATTAACACGCCAACGTCGGTGTCCTGCAAATGTATTTCGCTTATGCCGCGTGAAAAGTCGAGAATTTCCTGGGTCATATTCACGAACCGGTCCACCTGCCGGATGATTTCTTCCGCCATCCTCGATGCTTCCTCGTTGCCCGATCGCTTCTTGATGACCTGTGCATAGAGGCGAAGGGTGCTCATCGGGTTCTTGATATCATGAATGATCGTACTCGCCATTCTTCCCACCGCGCTCAGACGTTCACCTTTTACCATCTCTTGCGCAAGCCATGCGTTTTCGACAGCGATTGCAGCATGCACAGAGAGCGCATCGATGAATGCCTCATCGTCCTCCGTGAAGGCGCCCGTTTTCTTATTGAGGAATTGAAAGACGCCAACGATCTTTCCTTCCTTGTCACGCATTGGAATTGTAAGGACGTTGTGTGTGCGGTAACCGCTTCGCTTGTCGATTTCGGGATTGAAGCGGGGATCCTTGTATGCATCGGCGATGTTGATGGTCTCGCCGGTCTTGGCAACATATCCGGCCAGGCCTTTTCCGATGGGAAGCCGGATTTCTACAGTGCTCTTTCCTTGTGTCATCTTCGACCAGATTTCTCCTGCCGCTTCATCGATCAGGTACAGCGTTCCCCTGTCTGCATCAACGCTGCGCGTTGCCGCACCAAGAATCAGTCCAAGCAGTTTGTCGATGTCAATAGTTGAGTTCACAGTCTTGCTTGCTTCCACCAGCAAGTTCAGGCGATCCATCTTGATCTTTGCAGACAGAGAGTTTTTCTCGAGTTCGGCAACGAATGTTTGATCCATCGCTCGAAGGCTGAACGAGAGCTTCTTCATCAAATTCATCGCGAAGGCGGGGCTCGTGTTCACCAGGTGGCGGAAATCGTCTCCGCTCATTTCCATAATGATGCAGTCTTCAATGGCATCGGCCCTTGCTGATCGCACCTGCCCGTCAATAATAGATAGCTCACCAAAGAAATCGTTCTCACGCAGAATTGCTAATCTGGTTTCGATTCCATACTTCGTGTACTTCTTGATGCGTATTCTTCCCTTAGCAATGAGGTAGAGCGATCGACCGAGAGTTGACTCATCAAAAATGATCTCGCCGGGCTTGTAATGAACTTCTGTGAGTTTAGGCATGACGGCGTCGAGAGCCTTTTCCTTTACGTCTGTAAAGAGAATATTCTGTCGGACTCGATCGATGCCATTGAGCGACCTTTGACGCTTGCGCGTTCCGCCTGCAGACGATGTAGCCCCGCGACGAATAGAGGATCTCCGTGATGATTTTTGGCGCGCTATGCGTTTCTTGGCCATGCGGCTTATATGCCCGGAGAGGTATGAGGATTCCGGTAATTGAGGTGTTGCGTTCTCATTGTCACTCGTGGTACAAAGTATGATAGAGAAATCACGCTGGAGAAGCAATATGTGTTGCGGTTCTCGGCATTTCGTGATATATACAAACGTATTCCACCCACATCCCCAAAATGATGTCTTCCGAAATCGTTCTCCAGACGTTTAATCTTGGCAAGAAGTATCGCCACCGATGGGCTGTGCGAGAGGCGAATCTTCTTGTCCACCGCGGAGAAATATTCGGGTTCCTCGGGCCAAACGGAGCGGGGAAAAGCACAACTATCAGAATGCTGCTGACGCTCATCCGTCCGACGACGGGCCGGGTGGAGTTCTTTCAGAAGAATGTGTTGATGCATCGTGCGGATGTTTTGTCGCGTCTCGGGGGCCTGGTGGAGCGGGCGGACTTCTATCTGTATCTGTCCGGGCGCCGTAACCTTGAATCGATCGCTGCTCTTGGTGGAAATATTTCCAAAAAGGAAATCGATGAAGTTCTTCATCTTGTCGGACTCGCGAAGAGGGCGGACGACAGGGTCAAGACTTATTCACATGGCATGAAGCAACGACTGGGCATTGCTCAGGCCTTGCTGCGGCAGCCGGAGTTTATTGTTCTGGATGAACCAACGACCGGGCTTGATCCGCAGGGGATCAAAGAGGTTCGCGAACTGATCGGTCGGCTCTCCGCGGAACGCGGCATCACCGTGTTCCTCTCGTCTCACCTTCTCAGCGAAATCGAGCAGGTGGCGACGAACATGGCGGTCATCCACCGCGGAGAAATTATTGTGCAGGGAAAAGTGGGGGAGTTGCTGAACGACGGCGATACGGTCGTCCGCCTCATTGCCCGTCCGATGGATTACACAAAACGCGTTCTCGCCCGGCTTTCGTTTGTCAAAAGGGTTGTTGCGCAGGGTGACGAGTTGCAGGTGACGATTGGCAATACGGATTCCTCACTCCTCTCCTCGATGCTGATGAAATCAGGAATTGAAATTGCCACGATCACCCCTCTTCGTTCCCTGGAACAGTACTTTCTTTCCATCACCGAGGGGGCGAGCGATGTCGATTGAGAATCGTGCAGTATATCATCCGCCTTCTCTGTTTCTTCTTCTCCGCCACGAACTGATCAAAACATTCTTCAAGTGGAGAACCTATATCGGGTTTATTACCCTTGCCGTCGTCATTCCCCTGGTGGAGGTCGCACTGAAGTTGGAAGGCGGAACCATGGTGCAGAACATGACACGCAACCTTTCCCGCGATTTTCTTCTTATCGGAAACCTCTTCAATGCCTACTGGGTCACCTACACTCTCATGATGAGTCTCTGGGTGCATGTTCCTTTTCTGATCGCTCTCGTCGCCGGTGATCAGTTGGCCGGTGAAGCCACATCCGGCACGGTTCGCCTGCTTCTGACACGGCCCTCGTCCCGGTCGAGGATTCTCTTGAGTAAATATCTGGCGACGTTGGTGTATGCTGCGCTCCTGGTGATCTTTCTCGGTGCAGTTGGCGTAGGAGTGGGGTTGATCTTGTTCGGTCCGGGAGATTTGTTGGTGGTTGGAAAAGAGTTCATCATTATTCCTGCGGCTTCCGTTCCTGCCAGGTTGATGCTTGGTTTTGGTTTTGCGGTAGTGAGCATGTGGTGCGTGTCGTCGCTGGCTTTTCTTTTCTCTTCCCTCGTGGAGAATGCGATTGGTCCCATCATTGCGACCATGGCGGTTATTATTGTTTTCTTTGTCATTGCGAATCTTCCGATCGAAAGCGTCCAGGCTGTCCGACCATATCTCTTCACTACCTACATGAACGTCTGGATGCAAGCCTTCGAGATGCCGATTCGTTGGGGCGAAATCGGTTCTTCGTTGCTGCGGCTTTCCGGGTTCAGCGTTGGATTTTACCTTGTAACGTGGTATATTTTTGTGAAGAAGGATGTCCTGAGTTAACCCCACACCTTTCACTTCATCCTTGCATTTTCCCCAATTATTCATTGCCAGGAACGCACTCATGGATCTTGAACATATTCAACAGGCGTTGCGCGAACGGAAACTGGACGGCTGGCTGCTGGCTGATTTTCGTGGGCGCGACCATCTTGCGTATCGTATTCTCGGAATTGATCCAACGAAGATCAGCACCCGCCGATGGTTCTACTTTATTCCTGCCAAAGGGAGTCCGAAGAAACTTGTTCATACCGTTGAGAAAGGAAAGCTTGATTCCCTTGCAGGCTCCAAGCAGGTGTATCTTGCCTGGGAGCAATTGCATTCCTCACTCAAGCGAATGCTTGGCAACAAAAAGAAAATTGCCATGCAGTACTCGCCGAAGAACAATATCCCCTACGTCTCGCTTGTGGATGCAGGGATTTTCGAACTGGTAAAAGGATTCGGGCATAAGATTGTCTCTTCCGCAGACTTGGTGCAACTCTTTGAATCAACGATCAGCGAGAAAGGATATCGCCTGCATAAGGAAGCGGGCGTGATTGTCGATCGCATTCGCGCTGAGGCGTTTCAAAAAATCCGGGACGCGGTTGCCTCGGGAAACGGAACGACCGAATATGACATACAGCAGTTTATCCTTGGCCGTTTTGAAGAAGAGGGTCTGGAAACGCATGATGCGCCCATTGTCGGAACAAACGAGCACCCGGCGGACCCGCATTTTGAAATCACACCACAGAATGCAAGGCCGTTCAAAACCGGAGATACAGTTTTAATCGATCTCTGGGCGCGCAAATCCGAACCCGGAGGAATATACTACGACATAACATGGGTTGGTTTTGTGGGGAATACCCCGTCTCCAAAGTACCGAGAGATATTCGAGGCAGCCAGGAGCGGACGTGATGCCGCGGTTGCGTTCGTCAAGAGACGATTTGAGGAGGGGAAGGCATGTTATGGTTGGGAAGTTGACGATGCGTGCAGGTCGATGGTGAAGAAAGCGGGCTATGGGAAGTATTTTCTTCATCGCACGGGTCATTCCATTGGCGAGGAAGTGCATGGAAACGGCGTGAACATCGATAATCTCGAAACAAAAGATGAGCGCCAACTCATGCCGGGATGCTGCTTCTCGGTGGAGCCGGGGATTTACCTTGAAGGGGAAATGGCAGCCCGAACAGAAATTAACATGTTCGTCCGTCATGATGGCGTTCCGGAAGTGACCGGAGAAATGCAGAAGGAGCTTCTTCTCCTATAAGAGTGGCTTGATGAGAGGAGTGAGTGAAAAAGAACAAATCATCGAATATCCGGGATTAAGAGGTTACGTATGATTCATATTGTTGTCGTGGTCGGATATGTGCTGGTTCTGCTGGGCGTCAGCGTTTACAAGAGCCGTACCGTGAAGTCCGCGGATGACTTTATGGTGGCCGGTCGTAGCGTTCCGGTGTACATGCTAGTTGCCACGCTCGTTTGTACCTGGATCGGCTCGGGGAGTCTTTTTGGGACCGCTGGATTGACATTCCGCACCGGTGTGTCCGAGTTGTGGTTTTCAACGGGCGCTTGGGTTGGAATTTTAGTTGTGTATTTCCTTGCTGCGCGAGTGCGACGAATTGCTCAATATACCCTTACGGACTTGCTGGAGAAAAGGTATAACCGGACTGCAAAAATCCTTGGGACGTTGACAATTGTTGTTGCCTATATGGTTATCGCGGGTTATCAGTTTAAGGGCGGTGGTCGTTTCATATCGATTCTGACGGATGGTTCGATCAGCGCTGAAACCGGCATGTTGATCGCGGCGATTCTAATTGTCGGATTCACTATGCTGGCGGGAATGGTATCGATCGTCTCGATCGACATTTTCAACGGTGTTGTGATGTTGCTGGCGATGATCGTTACGCTCCCATTCGCGATCTCGTCACACGGTGGCTTGGGGGCTGTCGTTGCGACTATCGAAAGCTCTCATCCGGAGTACCTCTCGGTTTCAGGCGGTCACGATTTTTTCTGGATCGTTGGTATCATGCTGCCAACATTTCTCCTGTTGATAAGCGAGAGCAGCATCTATCAAAAATTCGCATCTGCGAAAGATGAGAAAGGCGCGCGACAGGCGGTTATGGGGATGTTCGCTGGCGTCGTTATCATAGAAACACTGATGATGACCATTGCGCTCGTCGGGTTCGCCCTTTACTCCAATGATCCACGTTTCTTTTTGAGCGATGGCAGCATCAATCGGGCCATGGCGGAGGAGATCATCCTTCGCATCGGTTACGAGCATCTGCCGGTCATCATAGGTTCGTTGTTGCTTTCGGCGGGTGTGGCGATCATTATTTCTACGGGCAATACGTTTTTGATGGTGACCTCGACAAACGTTACCCGTGATATTTTTCTGGCATTCTTTTATAAGGATGCCACGCCGACGCAAGTTGTCTGGTTGCAGCGTGCCTGCATTGCCGCCATCGGGGTGCTGGCATATTTGCTGATGAGCCAGTTTGAGACCATTCTCGAAATGGCACTTATATCCTACACGATGATCGGCGCGTCACTGGCACCCGCACTGCTGGCCGCATTCTTCTGGAAACGCGTAACGAGTGCAGGTGGTGTGGCATCGATAGCAGCAGGTATGTTGACGGTCATTGCGATCACAGTCCTGAACTCAGTCTTCAAGAATAGTGATCCTGCCGCACAGCTCTTCGGAATCTCCCTCCCGATGGACACGGATTACATAGCCATACCTGCGATGATTGTCTCGATAATGACTCTCGTTGTTGTCAGCTTGATGACAAAGCGGCCCGATGATAAAAAGTGGCAACCGTTTATTGACGACTGAGGCCTCGGTGTTCCTCTTTGTCATCGAGAGGAAGAATCGACGACCAGAAACTGGATTTGATCGAGGTGAATTCTTGTAACAATCGGGGAAAGTCTGTTAGAGGAAACCCTTCATGCCGAACTCCAAATGAGAATGCGGGTGCGTAACAAGCAAACATTAACCACTGGCATGATGGTCATGGTCCTGGTCTTCTTGCGGTCTCCTGCGGCCGAAGAGGGAGATGCAACTCTCACAAGAGTCGAACAAACGTTCTCATGGATTCAAGACCTTTCCGCAACAATTACAATCACTGTCGACATGGAGCGCTTGAACGTTCCGCCGATGGCAGGAAAGATGTTCTTCAAGCAACCCGACAAATTGCATATTGACGCAGACGGTTTTATGATGGTTCCGCGCGACGGACTTGCGCTCGGGCTGTCTTCCCTCGGGAGCATATATGAGGTGGGAGATATTGCATCCGACACGCTGAACGGAAAGACCTGTCGCCGGCTCATCCTCGTGGGGCGTGATCGGAAGAAGCAGTCCTTCGCTCTCTATATCGATACCACCCGATGGACGCCGGAAGGGTTTGTCCGAACTTTGCCCGGGGGAAGAAACCTGACGGGCTTGTTCACTTTCTCTAAAGAAAATGGACATTGGATTCCGTCCAGACTCGATGTGCGGATCGCATCACCCTCCGACGAGTCCACAGAACCGGCCGGCCTTCCCGAGACTGATTTTCCACGACGACGAGCTCAGATCCCGAAACGAGGTACAATCACCATTGAATACTCGGACGTGAAGATCAACGCCGGCATCGCCGATGCGATATTCAACAAAGAAGACTGATAGATGAACGATTGTTCCTTTCGAGAAAAAGGAGGTTACGTTGAAAATCTTTTCATGTATTTCCATCGCCTACATTGCTTTGTTGGCAGGCTCGTACGCCCAGCCTGTGAACAAAATTGATGAGGTCCTTGCTCAAAAGCTTGAGCAAATGCGAGAAAGTGACTTTACCCAGCTGATTATTCTTCTGGATGACCAGGTGGATGTGCGGGCAATGGATAGATCGCTGCGTCTGCGAAGAGCCGGAAAGGATGAGCGGCACCGGTTAGTGGTAACAGCGCTTCAGGAAATGTCGGAGAGAAGCCAGAGTGATCTGCGGGCGGATCTTTCGGAGCGGTCATCGCAAGGAGAGGTGCTGGATGTCCGGCCAATGTGGATTGTCAACATGATTGTTGCGAAGGCAACGAAACGTGCGATTCAGTCCCTTTCAATGAGAGAAGACATAAGAATGATTTATGAGGATGGGCCTCTCATCCTCGACACGCCGGTTGAAGAATCAGACGCACCGACGGCATCTCCCGGTTCGGCGGAGCCTGGCCTGCGAGCGATCAATGCGCACAAGTTGTGGGAACTCGGGTATCACGGCGAGGGATCGATAGTGATGAATATTGACACCGGGGTGGAGGGAAGTCATCCTGCATTCGCAGCACGGTGGAGGGGAAACCAACCGGGCGTCCCGTGGTATCACGCATGGTTTGACCAGATGAATACTCCGTCGCCTGTTCCCGTCGATTACGGCAGTAGCGATCATGGAACCCATACTATGGGGATCATGACAGGATTGGAGACAGCAACAAACGACACCATTGGTGTAGCGCCCGGAGCGCTTTGGATTGCGTCTCCAACCATCGACGTTGGCTTCAGTCCGCATACCAGCTATACACTGGCCGCGTTTCAATGGGCCGCCGATCCCGACAGCAACATCAATACATCCGATGATGTCCCCGATGCGATTTCAAACTCATATCAAGATCCAAACGTCAGTGCGTCGGAGTGCTCAGGTGCTGCAGGATACTGGGTTGCGATCGATGCTGTAGAAGCAATCGGGACCGCAGTGGTTTTTTCCGCCGGCAATTCCGGTCCGGGCGCTTCTACGATCACTCCACCTAAAAACCGGATTACGACAGCGGTCAATATATTCGCTGTTGGAAATATCAATGTCGGCGTCACGCCATACATTATTTCCAGTTCTTCAAGCCGCGGCCCGTCAAAGTGTGACAACACGACAATCAAGCCGGAAGTGGTAGCCCCCGGGACGAGTGTTCGGTCTGCGATTGGCACAAACACGTATGGAACGAAATCCGGTACCTCCATGGCATCCCCCCATGTGGCAGGGGCAATTGCCGTTCTCCGTGGCGCAAATCCAGCGCTGACTGGAACAGAGATCAAAGAGATACTCTATAGTACGGCGGTTGACTACGGCGTGCCGGGGGAAGACAACGCTTATGGAAATGGTCTGATTGACATGTGGGCTGCATTTCAGCTAGTTTCCGTGGCGGCTCCGCGGATTGAAGGAATCGTGACAGAAGCAGGAACGGGGGACACCCTCTCCGGCGTCACAGTGCAAAACATAACCTCTGGGGCCACGGTGTCCACAGATCAATCCGGCTTCTTTCGATTTATTCTTGCGGATACAGGCAGCTATGTTCTTCAGTATTCAAAGCTTGGCTATGAAACGGCGTTGGACACAGTCCATGCTCCTGACGATTCAACAACCTACAATGCAAACCAGGCCCTAGTCGCACTGCCTGCTCCCCAGATCGCGGTTGGTCCGTCCAACATTTTATTCAGCCTCAGCCCCGGGGATAGTGCGATGACCACGCTAAGCGTCGGGAACGCGGGACCGGTGAATAGCCAACTCGCATACCAACTGGCATTGAATGGAGGTTTTGGTGGCCTTCTTGAAGAGACGATTGGAGGTCCGATCAGTGCGTTCACCGGTGGTGCCAGAATTCGTGGGAATCGTTATGCCGTGGAGCGAGCGACAACGCTGAAGGAGATCCAGTCGTATCACGTTATTCCGGATTCGACAGAAATGAGATTCGTTGTATACGAAAGTACCACCCCCACTGGCACTTTCTCGTTGTTATATGATGGACCTCCACGGAGAGTTCCTGGTGGAACACAGTTCGCAAGTTCAGGTCCAATCAATGTTGCTCTCGATTCCGGCAAGTATTACATGATTGGTGCAGGGTGGCTGGAGAGTGTGACGTACTACAACGGAGCCTCGTTTCCTCTTGCAGTAGGTTTCGGTCAAGCTCTGTCAGGAGTATCCATTTCTGCGTATCCACCACCGGCTAGTATCTCGATTACATCAACCACAACGACACTCTATCACGGCGCAATCTCTTCGACAAGCGGAAAGTTCATCACTCTTATCCCTGCTGAGGGAGATACGATCGGTGGTTCCGTCACCAACACTCACAACGTTCGCATTGCAACGTCCTTTCTGGATCCAGGAACGCATACAGCAGGTATCATAGTCGATTCTAATGATCCGTCTCAGCCCAGTGTTATGGTTCCGGTCGAGGTTCAGATTGTCACCACGGGAATAATTGACGGGCACGCGAATATTCCGGCGCAGTTTGTCCTGCACCAGAACTTTCCCAATCCGTTTAATCCGGTGACAACAATTCGCTATGATGTTCCAATAGGTACGCATGTGACACTGAAACTGTACGATCTACTCGGACGGGAGGTCCGAACCCTTGTCAATGACCAGGTGGAAGCCGGCTATTATGCAGTTTCCTTCGACGGCTCTTCGCTGGCAAGCGGGGTTTATTACTATCGGCTTGCGACTGACCAGTTAGTGTTCGAAAGAAAGTTGATGCTGCTGAAATAATTATTCAGACGCACCTCCTTTTGACAATGTCTCCGTTTTTTTTGCCAAAGATTTTTTTCTTGCAGTTAGTGAAAATAATCTTCACCTTGAAACCAACATTAGGATTGTTCGGCTTCTGGGAACCCGGTGCAATTCCGGGGCTGTCCCCGCAACTGTGAGCTGTTGGAGTTTTTCCCGAGACATGCCACTGTTCCCTTGGTGAATGGGAAGGCTAAGGGAAAATTTATTTGCAGCAAGCCAGGAGACCTGCCAACAACCAAATCGAAGCATGGCTTCGGGAAGAAAAGCCTGGCTGGCGGTACCCTGCTCATCGAATGTTTTGCTGTTCCTCCGCGAGCATATTTTTCTGCCTTTCTGAAATTTTTTCCCATTTACTCTTTGATATTTTACTTGAGATGATGTACATTCAACCCCACTTGGGTAACGGTTTGACAGCCCGGGTTTCTCCGGTCGGACGTCCTCACATTTTCAAGACCCCTGAACATTGAGATCCTTGCAGCGTTTCATAACAAATAATTCATTCTCGCCTCTCCGGCGAAAACAAATGTGTGTTCACTGAATTCATGGCAGCAGGCGATGCCCGGTCCGCGGTCGCGTTGCTCATAAATATTTGTACGGAGGAATACCCCATGGTCTTACGAGACATGTTTTCCGTGAAGGGAAAAACTGCACAGCGAATAGGTGAGGCACGTACGCTTGCGTATGAGCAGCTCTACACTATGTTGTCGGAACAGGTTGCCTCCGGCGCGCTGCCCAGCCACCCCGATTATCTCGGCGGAAACGAACTCGCGACCAACATCTATCAGAAAAAATACTTCGTGAAGGACCTGGACAATAAGGTGGTAGAAAAAAGGCCGGAGGATGTGTTCATCCGCCTTAGTTCTTTCATCGCGACAGTGGAACGAACTGACGCAAAGCGGAAGGAGTGGGCGGAACAGTTCTATCATATTCTCTATCAGGGACAGTTTATCTCCGGTGGCCGCGTCCTTGCTGGCGCGGGCGATCTCTACCGGATGAAGACACTCGCCAATTGTTTCGTGACAAAGATCGAAGAAGATAACATTGAATCGGTCTATTCGGCCGCGTACGATTGTGCCCGGACGTATTCGTATGGAGGGGGGATCGGTGTTGACGTTTCTTCGTTGCGACCAAAAGACTCCGTCGTTCATAACGCTGCGGACAAGTCGACCGGGGCAGTATCATTTATGGATTTGTACTCGCTGACCACCGGTTTAATCGGGCAGAGCGGACGCCGTGGCGCGCTGATGCTCACGATCGACGTGAAACATCCAGATGTCCTGGACTTCATTCAGGTGAAGAAAAATTCCAACTGGGTGACACGACAAATTGTTGACCAGTGCAAGTGGTCGGGCGTGTTTGATGAAAAACAGATTAATGAGGTCGAACGGCAGGTCAGGGAAAACACCCAGGTTCGGTTTGCCAATATCAGCATTAAGGTCACTGACGAGTTCATGCAGGCGGTGGACGAGCAAACAACGCATGGCCCGTCCAGGATTCTTGTGTACCGGAAGTATAACCGACCCACGCTTCGAAAGGCGTACCAGGCGGAGACTGGGCATTACTCGTACGGCATTCCGTCCAAGGATGTCCGCGCGTATGAGCTTGCCGATGAGTTTGAATCGATCGATGATCTCAATGCCTGGCTTCGGGAACGTGGACTGACCAAACTTAGCTCAACGGATCTTGCGGATGACACCCTTCGCGACGTCTATGGTGATTATGTCATCGAGCAGCAGGCGAAAGATTACGATCTTGCTATCCGTTATTCGGGTGATTTTCTCTTGTACTTCGGATCGGAGCAAACAGGGGAAATAAGGAAACTCGTAAAAGCCAGGGATGTGTGGGACGCATTCGTAGAGGGAAACTATCGGACCGCAGAGCCCGGACTCATCCTCTGGTCGACAATGAGCCGTTACAGTCCCTCCAACTATGTCGGCAGACCGATTGCCTGCACCAACCCGTGCGCAGAAGTTCCCCTTGAGGATGGGGGAGCATGCAACCTCGGATCGATCAATCTCAGCAGGTTCGTTGTGAATGGGTATACCCCGGAAGCCGTCGTCGATTGGAACGCGATTTGGAGTGTTACGCAGACAGCGATCCGCTTCCTCGATAATGTTGTCGAATGGAATGAGACGCTCAATCCGCTGGAGAAACAACGGCGGGCTGCGGCAGAAACACGCCGCCTCGGTCTTGGCGTAATGGGTATTGCCGATATGCTGAACCAGCTCGGGCATGCGTATGACAGTGACGAGGCGCTCGCTTTGATGGAAAAGATCATGTCGCATATTGCCGATGCAGCGTACCAGTCCTCAGCACATATCGCGGAGGAAAAGGGGCCCTCGCCAATCTTTGATTACGATAAGTATGCGCAATGTCCCTTTTTTAAGGAAGCGTTGAGTGATGAAACCCGGGCTCTGATCAAGCAGAAGGGAATTCGTAACATTGCGATCCTCTCTATCGCTCCGACGGGAAGCATCTCGAATATTGTTCTTGGATTCAAACACGAGGGAAAGAATTTTATTGGCGTCTCCGGTGGAGTAGAGCCCGTGTTTGCATTGTACTACACCCGCCGTTCGGAATCATTCGGAAACCAGCTGTTTCGCGTGTTCCATAGTACGGTCCACGGTTATCTTCACATGAAGGGATTATGGGATCAGGCGCAGAAGAAACCGATCCATGAACTTCTTCCCTCACATTTCTTCCGCACCGCGCATGAGATCGAGCCGGCGATGCGCGTTCGTGTTCAGGGTATCTGCCAGAGGTATGTCGATCACTCCATTTCTTCCACCGTCAATCTTCCGGACGATGTCGAACCCGAAGTGATCTCCCAGATCTATCTTGATGCGTGGAAGAACAATCTCAAAGGTATCACCGTTTATCGCGACGGCAGCAGGTACCCGATTCTCAGTGTTGACGGGAAGAAGACGGCATTCCAGGAGGCAAAGGGGAAGAAGTACATTCTCCGGACGCCCGACGGCAAAGAGATTGAGACGACGGGGGACGAGATCATTCGTCAACCGAATGGCCGGTTAACAACCGTCTACCACATGATAAAACGAAATGAGATGAATCTCAGTCATCTTGAGCACGTGCCGGAAGCGCTGGTGCGACAGAACTAAGAAATTTTCAGGAGATAGTAATGATTACGTTGCCAACCGCGGCTGTTGAAATTGAGGAGGTAAAACAGGAACGTCCGTTCGTTATCAGCGCGACAGCAAAGGATCAGTTCGTCGGTCCGCGGCCGGAAGTAACGCAGGCTCGTGTCTACAAAATGAAAAGCGGATTCATCCGCAACAGTGTCTTCATTACACTGGGGTATGTGACCGAAAATGGAAAGAACCGCCCGATTGAAATTTTCATCAACAGCAAGGACCTAACACGAGCTGCCGAGTATACGGTGCTCACGCGTTTAATTTCTGCCATTTTCCGGAAATCGACTGAACCTACCTTCATCCTCGAAGAACTTCGCGGCATTTACGATCCCAACGGGGGATATTTCAAAGAAGGGAAGTACATTCACTCATTTTATGCGGAAGTGGCGAAGGTGATAGAACGCTTCTTCGAAGACATTGGCGTGATTCACCGCGATGTGGCAACGACCGGGAATTCCTCCTCGTCAAAGCAACCCCTCGAAGAGGATGAGCAGGAAGTATTGAAGATTTGCCCGAAATGCGGTAACCGCTCACTGAAGATGGAGAACGGATGTATGGCGTGTGTCGACACGGAATGCGGATACAGCAAGTGCGATGACTAAGAACTGCCCGGCATTCCCTCACCGCTGGTAAGACATTCCCCTGAGGATTGCGATCCGTTTTCTAATCGGCGGATGCGTTGCAAACAAATCCGAAAACGTCCCTTCCCGTGCATTAAGGCTTCGTCCGAGAGGATCGGCAATGCACAAGTGTGCTACACCTTTCTTGATCGACCGTGTCGGCTCAACAGCGGCATCGATTTTCTCCAGAGCAGAAGCGAGAGCACCCGGGTTGCGTGTGAGTTCTGCGCCGGAGGCATCCGCGAGATACTCGCGTTGCCGCGACACCGCCATTGCAAGGATCTGTGAAATGATCGGCGCAAGAATCATTGCGATGATCCACAAGATAAACACAAGTGCATTTCCCGATCCACCACTCCTGTCAGAACTCCTTCTCCGTGTCGCACCGTACATTGAAGATCGCATCCCCACCTGTGACAACAGCATCACTGCCCCGATTAATGCAGCCACTACCGTCATCATGCGAATGTCATAATTCTTGATATGACCCATTTCGTGCGCCACAACGCCTTGCAGTTCTTCTCTGTTCAATTTTGCGAGTAATCCTTCCGTAACGGCGAGATGTGCATTATCCGGGTCCTTACCTGTTGCAAAAGCATTAGGATCGGGGTCAGGGATAACGTAGACCTTCGGTTGCGGCAGTCCGGAGGCGATGGAGATTTCTTCGACGACATTCATGAGTTGTTGATAACGAGGATCGCCATGAGTAATGGCCTGCGCATCGGAGGCTCGTAGAACTGCCTGCGCGCCGTTGTTGAGACTCCACATGGAGCTTCCAAACCCAATAGCGAGAGCGATGATTGTGGCGAGCGGGAATCCTGCCTGCAGGAGAAACGTATCAGCGCCACACCCGAGGAATGAGAGAAAGAGAACAAACACCACCATCACCAGAATGGTATTCCGTTTGTTCGAGGCCTGTTGCTCGTACAGATTACGAACCTGCATGATATGATTGCCTACTTTTTCAACGAAAGATCAACTTTCGGTACGTTCCTCTCGACCTCGTCTTTTATCTCAAACAATTCCGTCGGAACAAAGTTGAACATCCCGGCGATGATATTCCCCGGGAACACCTGCTGAGCCGTGTTGAATTTCGTCGCAATATCATTATAGAACTGTCGTGCGAAACTGATTTTATTCTCCGTGCTGGAGAGCTCTTCCTGCAGTTGCCTGACGTTTTCATTCGACTTGAGTGTCGGATAGTTCTCGGCAAGTGCGAATAGCCGGGAAAGGGCTCCGGTCAGTTCGCCTTCCTTCGCTGCAACGTCTGCGACGCCCTGCGCAGAGACAGCAGCGTTCCGGGCCTTGATGACCTTTTCCAGCGTATCCTGTTCGAACTCCATTGCCCCCTTCACGGTGCTGACAAGATTTGGAATCAGATCGTGCCGTCGTTTCAGTTGGACGTCAATTTGTTTCCATCCATTCTGCACTTGATTGCGAAGCGTGACAAGCCCGTTGTACTTCATGACCACCCAAACGCCAAGTCCGACGATAATGATTAACGGCAAAATAAGAAGCGACATTGTTGTATCCCTTTCAAAGTTGAACCTGTGAAGGTGTCTTCATGATAACGAGAAAGTGTGACAAAGTGAATCTCATGATTTTTACACAGAAATCGATTCGTTTTTCTGATGAAACAATGGACTTGTGTCAAGTGAATCGTATGCGTACCATTTATCCATCACTCTCTCGCACTCTATTGCTGGCTGCTTTTCTGGAAAAGTCATGGAAGAACATCTTTTTTCGAAGGGTCGAACGTCCGTAGCCCGGGTCGTGGATGACTGGTATATCGTTGCGACGTCTTCCGAGTTGGGGAAGTCTCCACTTCGTACGACCGTCTACGGAATTCCCCTTGTTCTGTTTCGCGATGGTACGGGAGTTGCCGGAGCGTTGCTGGACCGCTGCCCCCATCGTAATGCACCTCTCAGCCTTGGCGCTGTGAAACAGAATGTTCTTGAGTGTTCATATCACGGCTGGCGATTTGATACGACAGGGAAATGCATTTCTATTCCAGGTCCCTCCAACGAGTTCAAGGAGAAAGATCGACGTGTCGAGTCATTCCAGGTTCATGAAGAGAATGGATTCATCTGGGTGTATGCAACCCCTGACAGAGAGCCGCCCCGGGAGGTGTTTCGATTTCCCTTCCTTCATGAACAGAAATATACCACGATACAAGAGACACTTGATGTTCGCGGATCGATTCACGCGACGGCGGAGAATGCTCTCGACGTGCCACACACTGCCTATCTCCATGGCGGCCTCTTCCGTCAATCGGATGGGGAGAAGAATGAGATTGAAGTGAAGGTGAACCGATTGCAGGATCGGGTGGAGGCTGAGTACATCGGTGAGCAACGTCCCCGGGGTGTTGCCGGAAAAATTCTAGCGCCGGGAGGAGGCATGGTCTCGCATTTCGACCGGTTTATCCTTCCGTCAATTGTGCAGGTGGAATACCGCCTGGGGGAATCAAGCCACCTTTGTATTACTGCCGCATTGACACCGGTGGAGGACTTCCGCACACGAATTTTTGCAGTGATGAGTTTTCGGACGCCGCTCCCCGACCGCCTGCTTTCCTTCCTTCTCAAACCGATTATCATGCGGATTTTCCGCCAGGATGCTGCGATGCTCGAGGCACAGACAGAAACAATCAGGAAATTTGGAGGAGAGCAATTTCAATCTACCCAGGCAGATGTCCTCGGTCCCGAAATCCTTCGCCTGCTTCGGATGGCGGAGCGGGGGGAACGTGGCGGAAACCAGTCCCGGGAAACAAGGTCATTTCACCTTTTCCTCTAGTCCCTTGACATTGAAGAATTGCACTCTTATATTTAGGCTAGCCTAAATCAATCATTTGGGCATACCTTATTTACTAGGACTATATTCATGGCGAGTGAAAACGTCGAGGACTACCTTAAGAGCATCTATACTCTTCAAAGCAAGGAAGGCCGGGTGACGACATCTTCCCTGTCGGAGCGGCTGCGGGTCTCTGCGGCATCTGTCTCCGAAATGATCAAGAAGTTGGCCGACGAGGGGAGCGTTCATCACACGCCGTACAAGGGTGTCGCCTTGACCGAAGAAGGAAAAACAAGGGCGATCAGGATCGTACGTCGTCATCGATTGTGGGAAGTATTTCTGGTGGAAGTTCTGAAGTACGAATGGGATGAGATTCATGAGGAAGCGGAACGGCTGGAACATATTACTTCCGATAAACTGGAAGAACGTCTTGACGCCGCCCTTGGCTACCCGACAAAGGATCCGCATGGGGACGTCATTCCAACCCGAGAAGGAAAGGTCGTTCAATTCGGTCAAGCATCCCTCGCCAGCTTGAAAGTCGGCGAACAATGCGTTGTCAGCCGCGTGAGCGATTCTTCTCCTGATGTACTGAAGTATGCATCGAAGCTGGGAATTACCCTTCGCAAGAAAATTCACATCAGGGAAAAACTGGAATTCGACGGGTCGTTACGTGTGCAGGTGGAAGGGAGGGAACATTTTATCAGCGGGAAGCTAGCGCAGCACATTTTTGTGGAACCGGTCGCTGATGAAAAAAGACGAAGATCGAAGAGCTTCAAGCGAGTCAGGACAATATCTCGTGGAAAATCATCATGAACAAGAGGACGGCTAATGGTTGACCCGGGCGTCGCATTGATTGTTGCAGTCGTTGTGGTTGGCTTTGTCTCAGCAGTTGCATGGCCGAAGCACGGCATACGCGCGAAATGGCTGCGCGCGAGACGAAACACTCAACAAGTACAAATTGAAGATGCTCTGAAGCATCTCTATAACTGCGAATACAAGAACATCACCTGCACCCTGGAAAGCATCTCTGGAGCGATCGAACTACCAGCGGAACGGGCAATGCTTCTTGTGCAACGTCTCGAAGCAATGGGGTTAGTGCAGACTTCAGGGGAGGGACTTGTCCTCACTGAAGAGGGGCGTTCCTATGCGCTCCGCGTCATACGTGTTCATCGTCTGTGGGAACGGTATCTCGCGGACAAAACCGGCGTGAATGAAACGGATTGGCATGCCGAGGCTGAGAAACAGGAACACCGGATGAGTCAGGCCCAGGCAAACATGCTCGCAGAGCAAATGGGCAATCCGAGATTTGATCCTCATGGCGATCCGATTCCTACCGAGGAGGGTGATTTGCCAAATCGGGTTGGCCAACCTCTTACGGATATGAAGCCGGGAACAACTGTGGGAATTGTGCACGTAGAAGATGAGCCTGAAGCGGTGTACGCGCAGTTGGTCGCAGAAGGACTTCATCCTGGAATGCAACTTCGATTGATCAGCGTATCGCAGGAGCGGCTTTTGTGTGAAGCGGAAGGAAGGGAAATCATTCTGGCGCCGATTATTGCCGCTAATATCTCCGTTCTTCCTCTCGCATCACCAATGGAGTCAGACACAAGTTCAGACACCCTTGCGTCGCTTCAACCTGGTCAACGAGGGAAGGTGACGTCAATAATGCGGGGAATCCGCGGCATGCAGCGTCGACGTCTGATGGATCTGGGTATAATCCCCGGAACCATAATCACTGCAGAAATGAGAAGTGCGGGGGGCGACCCAACTGCATACACGATCAGAGGGACAACGATCGCACTTCGGAATAAGCAAGCAGAACAAATACAGATTTATCGTGTGGAGGAGTCAGCATGAGTCAAATAATAACTCCGGAAGTGTGTGCGGCATGTCCAGCACACAACGTCGCCAATCTAAGAAAACTCGGCGTCGATATGCGTGATGCGGATTTTGTTGTTACACTGGCCGGCAATCCGAACACGGGGAAGAGCACGGTCTTCAATGCCATTACGGGCCTGCATCAGCATACTGGAAACTGGCCCGGCAAAACCGTTACGCGTGCCGAAGGAGCCTTCTCTTTTGGGGAGAAGAAATTCAAAGTTGTCGATCTTCCCGGAACCTACTCGCTTCTTTCCACCAGCACGGATGAAGAAGTGGCGCGCAATTTTATTCTCTTCGGGCAGCCGGATGTTACTGTGATTGTGGCGGACGCAACCCGGTTGGAGCGCAACCTGAATCTGGTCCTGCAGGTGCTCGAAATAACCGATCGCGCCGTGGTTTGTTTGAACCTCATTGACGAAGCAAAACGGCACGGAATTGCTGTCGATGACCGGTTGCTCGCGAAACAGCTTGGCGTCCCCGTGGTGCCAACTGCCGCCCGCGAGGGAACCGGGATCCCGAACCTTCTCCAGACGCTACATGATGTTGCGACGGGGAACGTTGTGTGCAAACCGCACCGGCTTAAGAACAAATCTGCACGACTTGAGCACGCGATCACGAAACTTGCGGACGATATTACGGCCCGCTTTCCAGCGATTGCAAATCCGCGATGGGTGGCCCTCCGCCTTCTCGAAGGTGACCAGCGCATTATAGATGCGGTGCGGGATGGCGAGCTTGACGATCTGATTACGAACACCGAACTTCCATCGTTTGCCGAGAAAGTGGAGGCAGTATGAGCTCAACGACCCAGGAAATTGGCATCATCGCAAGAGCAAATACTCTCCGCTGGGATCTTGGAGAGGATTTTCACGATACGCTGATGGAGTCCATTTACGAAGACTCTGCACGCATTGCCGACTCGGTCGTGACGAGAACCGGTGAGAAACCACGCTTCAACTGGGATCGGACATTGGATCGAATCCTTACAAGCAGAGTAACCGGATTTCCTGTCATGGTGCTTCTGCTTGGTATTGTCTTTTGGTTGACGATCGCCGGTGCTAACGTGCCGTCCGCAATGATTGCCTCCTTGTTGCTCGATACGGTTCACCCGGCCCTCAAAGGCTTGAGCCTGCAGGTGGGACTTCCTTGGTGGTTGTCGGGAGTATTGATTGACGGAGTGTATCTTGCCGCGGCGTGGGTAATTAGTGTTATGCTTCCGCCCATGGCAATATTCTTTCCCCTCTTTACACTCCTGGAAGATTTTGGATATCTCCCGAGAGTTGCGTTCAACCTGGACAATATGTTTCGCAAGGCAGGCGCGCATGGCAAGCAAGCGCTCTCGATGTCGATGGGCTATGGATGCAATGCGGCGGGAGTCATTGCAACACGTATCATTGACAGTCCGCGCGAACGCCTCATTGCAATTATCACCAACAATTTTGCTTTGTGCAATGGTCGTTGGCCAACGCAGATTCTCATTGCCAGTCTCTTTATCGGCGCCCTCGCTCCAGCCGCACTGGGTGGCATTGTCTCCGCTTCCGCGGTAGTGGCCATTGCATTGCTTGGCATTGCATTGACATTTCTCACTTCGTGGTTTCTATCGCGGACCGTGTTACGCGGAGAAGCTTCAACATTTAGCCTCGAACTTCCCCCATATCGTCCGCCCCAGGTATTGCGGACACTCTACACCTCGCTGATCGACCGAACGATC
>QKGJ01000382.1 GCA_003251275.1 Ignavibacteria bacterium | reverse complement strand
GCCTCCGACGATCCGACAAGTCGTGCAACGGAACGCTTCACGACGGCAACAGGAAAGAGAACCGTGTTAAAAAATGTCAGGTGATGAATCTGAAATCCTGCTCCTTCCACAAGTGATCGAAGATGTCCCCGCGTGTAGCGTCGCTGATGGTGAAGAACTTCATCATGGCGGCTCCATAACGAGGGAAAAGCAGGGACTGTAATCAGGATGCGCCCTCCCGGTTTCAGGATTCTATGCGCATTCCGGAGAAGCCCGGCATCGTCGGCAACATGTTCCACCACATCAAAAAAGGTCAGCACATCGAATGAACCGCTATCCGGAACGTCTTCCAATACTCCCACTTTCATGTTTGCGAGACCACGCTCGCGGCAGAATGCAACCGCATCGGGCGACGAGTCAATCCCATGAGCATCATATCGCCTGGCAAGCGCCTCGAGAACAGCACCGGTGCCGCAGCCAACATCCAACAGTTTCACGGAAGGAGATGCTGGCATCTTCACATCGAGATACCGGAGGAGAATGCGGAGCCTGGCAACGAACCACCAGTGGTCTTTCTCAACCTTGTATTGAAGCGAGTAGATCTGTTTTTCCAAATGCCCGTCCAGTCACGAAAATGCCAGGGACACGAATGATCGGGGACCGACCGGTGCACCTGGCTGCTGCAATGTTTGTTTACAATCCTACTTTTTCCTGTACGACGTACAGCGGTCGTTTCTTCACCTCCTCATAAATACGACTGATGTATTCTCCAATGACACCGAGGGTAAGGAGAATCATGCCACCGACGAAAAGAATCGACAGGATTGTGGAAGCCCAGCCGAGTATCGCCTGGTTGGTAAACAGCTTTGCATAGAGAACATAGAGCCCTCCGGCGAATGCACCGCATGCCGTGAGGAGCCCCAGGTAGATCGCAAGCCTCAGAGGTGCTTCAGAAAATGAAAAAATGCCGTCGAGTGCAAGGCGGACAAGTCGACTGACACTCATGCGGGGTTCGCCGGCGAACCGCGCTTCCCTGTCGTACGGGACTGCGCTTTGCTTGAAGCCTGCCCACGCCCTCATCCCGCTAAGATAACGGCTTCGCTCGGGCATTGACCGAAGGACATCCACGACCCTTCGATCAATGAGAGAAAAATTGCCCGCTTCCATGGGGATATCGACAGAAGACAACGATCGGATGAGTCTGTAGAATCCCCGGAACGCCGCCCGCTTAACAGGATTCTCCTTTCGGCTCTTCTTCACGGTGTAGACCACCTGCGAGCCTTCCTTCCACAGCTTAATCAGCTCCGGAATCAACTCGGGAGGATCCTGCAAATCCCCATCCATGAGCAGAAGCGCGTCACCTGTTGCACTGTCCATCCCGGCGGAGATCGCCACTTGATGACCGAAGTTGCGCGAGAGGCGGAGAACTTTGAATCGTTGATCCCGTTGGTGGATTTCCCGCATCAGCTGGAATGAGTTGTCAGTGCTTCCATCGTCCACGAGGAGAACCTCATATGATTGATCAAGAGAAGCAAGGGATTTTGTGATGCGTTCGTGCAAAGCGGGAAGCGTCTTTTCTTCGTTGAATATGGGGATGACGATTGAATACATCGGCGTTATTCGGTGGTGCTTTGACTTTTCTTTTTACGCATCGAAATTCCAATTCCCCCGAAGCAAACAATAAGTGACGCGAGCGTGATCATCCTGCCGTTTGCGTACGATGAGGGCTCGAACCGCACATCCACTTCATGCGCGCCCTTTGGCACGAAGAATCCACGCAAATTATAATCCGTCCGGAAAATCTCTGTCGATGTGCCGTCAACATACGCATTCCATCCGGGATAATAAATCTCGCTCAATACGAGAAACCCTTCGATCGAGGTGTCTACCTCAAGTTTGATTTCATTGTTTTCGTAGCTCACAACCTTTGTGCTCCACTTGGGGGAAGTCCCCGGAGACAGAGTTTTTCCGGGGTCCTTTTCCAGCGCGGCAATCGACCGATAATCAAACGAATGGCTTTTCAAAGTGTCCACCAACTCATTCTCCTTTTCGAGAACGTAGAATTGGTAGACGAAGAATGCACGCGGTAGAGGGTTCTCATTTCGCTCGATCGAAAGAGAATTCCCCCTCGTCACGGTCTTGAAGCGGACGTTCAAGACGTCGAACATTGCTGTATCGGAGGCCATTGGAGGGTACACTCGTTGAAGGGCAAGAGGCGTGTATCCTTCCATGGTCTGAAGCCGCGACACCATGCCTTGATTTCGGTCCATAATCATCCCCTGGGAATTACGGGAGTTCACGCGGAAGGGCATGTCGCCTGCATCCTTCTTAAAGAATTCCACCAGCTGTCCCGCCTTTCCAAAGTACTGCATCGGATCGACCGTTGCGGTATTCTGTTCGCCTCCAAAAAGATACACATCGCCGGCGAAAACAGCGACAAGAAGAAGGCCCGAGATCATAGACACCGTGTCTTTTTTCAAGAACCAGAGGAGGAGAGCCCACGCCGCAAGAATCACCACGAGAGAGATGTTCGAGTATTTCTGTATGGCCGCGCCTGCCTGATCGTTGACCACCAAACCCAATGCGTTCTGCACGACATTCATCGAAATCAATATCCAAAACCCCACCCCGATGCCACCAACAATCATTACTATTTTTGCAAATCGTTTTTTCTGGGTGACCGGTATTCCACCGCTGAGGAGATGGTCGAGAGAAAATGCTCCGAGAAGAGATACAGCCAGTGAAATCAGTATCCCCATCCGCGCAGGATTCCTAAATGTTGAGAATCCCGGAACAAATTCATAGAAGAGCTTGTGGAGGAAAAAGTTCTTGCCGAGCGAAAACAGTAACACGAAAGCGATGACCCCAAAAAGAAAAGGAATGATCCGGTCTTTTTTGAGGATGAACGCCGAGAGGATTCCGAGAATGAGTGGGAGGATGCCAAGGTACATGGCCGTCTCCCAGTAATACCAATAGGGGCCGGGACCAACATACGAATAGCCATGCGCATCAGAGACACCAAAAAACTTCGGAAAATAAAATGTCAGGAGCTGCGACCATGCCAGGGACCCTTCCGCAGATTTGTCGTAGGTGATTTCAGCCCGCTGGGAAAGTCCGGAAAGTTCCAGCGTGGGCAGAAGCTGGATCATAGCAACCGCGACAGACAACGCAACGATGAGTCCGGCCTTTGCCGTCATGGTCAGTGCGGGTTGGCTGGCAAGATCCTTCGCCTTGAAAGCGCCGAGCAATTCGAAAAGAAAGAACGCGCCAAGGAAGAAATAGAAATAGAGAGACAACTGAGGATAGCCTGCAAGGGTTGAATGTCCAAGAACGAGCGCCGCCAGGAAGACCCATTTCCACTCTTTGGTGCGAAGGGCGTTCCGGAAAAACAACAGTATCAACGGAAACCACGAGACCAGAGTGATGATCTGCTGATGAATTGCGTGCGTAATCATGAAACCCGAAAACATATACGACGCACCGGCTATCAATGCTGCCAGTTGATGGAGCCGAAACGATTTCGCCAGATGGAACATCCCGGCGCCGGCAAGGAGGTAATGCAGGATAATGAGAAGTTGCAGCCAATAGGAATTCAACACGCCGTCGTGGACGAAGAACATCAAAAGGGTGCAGGGGAGATAGAACACCGTCGTTTGAATATCCGCGAGGAACGGCATGCCATTGAACGTGAAGGGGTTCCACAGGGGCATTTCGCCCATTGCCATGCTGGTGGCTGCGAAACTGCGGACAGGGTAGCTATGATAGAGGAAGTCTTCCCAGAGGAAGGCCTTTCCCAGCAGGTGTTGATGGAAGAAAACAATAACGAACATGGCGAGTATGAATATGCACTGCCAGTTTTGAAGATGGAAATTGGATGGTTCTCGCTGAACGCTGGCTGCGCTAACACCGGATTTCTTTTTCCCTTTTGTCATGTACTATCGCCGAAGGGGAATGTGTCTCTTGATGGCTTTGATGACCATGTCGACTGATATGTATTGCATACAGTCGTTCGGACAGACGGGTGAATAGTAGCATTCGCAGTCAAAATCAGGTTCAAGGATTTCTCCGCGACCGTACAATTCAAACTCACTCTTGTTGAAGATATTATTAAAGAGAATGATCTTCTTATGGAGCCCAATGGTTATGTGCATTGCCATCGTCACCGCCGTTACCACGAGATCGCACTGATCGAGAAGGTTAACAAACTGCCGCAGAGGAAAATGGCCAAAGTAAACGGCTCCGCTCTTCTTTTGAATCCGTTTGTTTTTTGCATGTTCCTGTTCGCCGCCCAGAAGAACCGGAAGGTATCCTGCCTTCTTCAGATTCTTTGCAAGGGCGACCCAGTTCTTCTCTGCCCATAAACGGGAAGTCCACCTGCCGCCGCAACCAGTGTTGAGTCCGACAATCTTCTTCTTCGCAGGCAATTTCCAAGTATAGCCGTCGCCCGCAAAAGAATCGAGGATATATTCCTCACCGTTGAACTGAAAGCCGCAGATTTCAAATATCTCTTCAGGATAACTCTTTGTATTAGCCTTGTTAATATCGTCAAAGACGCCAGTCATGAACTTATGGACTGCGTCGGTATCAATTGGCGAGGGCTTGCCGTCACGAAGTGTGAAGCCCTTCTTGGTAGAGGCAGAGAGTAGTGCGGTCAATGCACAGGCTTCCCTGTCCTTATCCAGATTGACGATGACATCGAACTGCGTCGCCTGCAACGCGCTTACACTCTGCGCTGAGAACGGCAGGACGACATCTACCGAGGAAGGAACTACGGCCGGGCTGAACGTAAGCCACCAGAATTGAGCGTGAGGATGGACTTCTTTAAGTTTTGTAAGAAGAGGAGTGGTACGAATCACGTCGCCGATCGCACCGAGCTTGATGATCAGGATCTTTGAGGTACACGGATCAAAAAACGAACACAAGGCTCCGGTCTTGTCGACACAATGAACGCCATGCTTTTTATGCGGCGTACAGGGAATATCACCGCGGAACCACCGGCAGTCCGTCTTTAGGGGAACCGGGCTCTGCAGTTCCGTCATTTCAAGTGATCTCGAATTTGATAGCCATCGTCGCCGTGTCGTGCCTTGGTGATCATTTCACCCAGGAGCCCGATCGATATCATT
This sequence comes from Ignavibacteria bacterium, assembly GCA_003251275.1. Lineage (GTDB taxonomy): Bacteria > Bacteroidota > Ignavibacteria > UBA10030 > UBA6906 > SZUA-287. The sequence continues at coordinate 13,218 of QKGJ01000382.1, read as the reverse complement.
TGGATGCCGACAATGATCAGAAGAATACCGCCAAGAAAAAGGGGACGATTCCCGAGTGCTGTCTCGCCCAAGAACCACTCCACCACCAACCAGGCATCAACGCCGATGCCGGCAAGGAGAGCAACCAGTCCCCAAAAACCAAAAAGATGCAATGGGCGGCCGATATAGCGAGTTGTGAAGAGGACCGTCAATAGGTCGAGAAAGCCTTTCCAAAACCTCCCGACCCCGAACTTCGTCGTTCCATACTTTCGTGCCCGATGTTTGACCACCATCTCGCCAATCGTAAACCCCTCCCATTTCGCCAGCACCGGAACATAGCGATGCAATTCACCGTAGACCCGAACGGACTTAACGACTTCATTGCGGTAGGCTTTGAGTCCGCAATTGAAATCGTGTAGCTTGATTCCTGTCAGCCGGGAGGTGACAAAGTTAAAAAAGCGTGATGGTATTGTCTTTGTGATGGGGTCGTAACGAACTTTCTTCCAGCCGGAAATCAGATCATGGCCCTCTTGAATTTTCTGCACAAGCGCCGGAATCTCCGAGGGATCATCCTGGAGGTCCGCATCCATCGTGATGACAATGGCACCTCGAGCGTGTTCAAAGCCCGCCGACAGCGCAGCCGATTTTCCGTAGTTCCTTCTCAAGCGAATAATTTTGATCCGCTGATCGCGCCGTTTGAGATCGCGCAGATTCTGGAAGGAACCGTCAGTGCTGCCATCGTCCACGAACAGAAGTTCATATCGGTTGTTCGAACCTGACAACGTATCGCTCAGCTGGGCATGCAACTCCCGGAGCGATTCCTCTTCATTAAAGAGAGGGATCACGACACTGAGGTCAAGCTGGTATTTTTGTCTGTCCCGACTGGAGAGTCGTATCTGCTCACCGCGCTGTGTCTCGCCGCTTACTTTGGGAGGAGGACTCTTTTGTTGCTGTGGTGAAGAACCTTGACCGGAAGAAGAATCATGTGGTCGTTGATAGCGACGTCTGCGTCGTCGTGGTCGGCTGCCCGGAGGACGCTGCTCATTCGAACGCTGCGGGGGACCTTCTTTCTTTTCGTTCGGTGTGTCGGGTCTTTCGTCGGCCATGAAGCCAGAGAGAGTTGGTAAGGAAAATAATTGACGAGAAACTAACCAATTCCACTATGAAAAGCAAAGGAACTGAGCGATACCCACTCGCCTCATCGCGTACAATAAAAAGCCACATCAACGCGGCAACGGGAGAATGATTCATTGACTCTCGAAGACCGCTTCTCTATATTGCTTTACCTTGTTGAACACTCGTGCAAACAGCTTGCCTTCCCACACATCAGTGCGCCGTCGACCAAAGAAGTCCCTTGGACAGAATTTTCTTCGGGATGCAAATGTCCTTCGCAATATTGTCACAACCATAAACCCGGTCGCGGGCGACGTCATTTGTGAGATTGGGCCCGGCGATGGATCGTTGACGAGGGGGCTCGTTGATTCGGATGCACGCGTGATTGCAGTGGAATTGGATGATGTGTTGTTCACCAGGCTCTCTACAGAATTCAGTGAAACGAGTCTAGCACTTTTCCATCAGGATGTTCTGACGACTGACTTCCACCATTTGGCACGGTCGGAAAACAAACGACTGCGGATTGTAGGAAATATCCCTTATAACATTACAAGTCCGATCCTTTTTCGCTTGATTGATTTCCGGCGTGACATAATCGACGCAACGCTGATGATGCAGAGAGAGGTGGCCCGCAGGATAGTATCCCAACCGGGGACAAAAGACTATGGCATCCTCGCAGTTGCCACGCAACTTGTTGCTGATGTTCGTCTCCATTTTGATGTTTCGCCCCGTTCGTTCAAGCCGGCCCCCGATGTCTTCTCTTCCTTGGTGCAGATTTCCTTTCTTGATAATCCCCGATTTCCTGTCCGCGACGAAGTTTTCATGCGTCATTTAATTCGGACTGCATTCGGAAAGCGAAGGAAAATGCTTCGTAACTCCCTCCTGGATATCGTTAAGACGAGGGACGAGCTCGAAGGAATTCCCAACCTCGACAAAAGACCGGAGGCCTTGACGGTGGAACAGCTTGTCGGAACCGCAAATACCCTATTTGATCGGGTGAGCAATGGCTAGAAAGAAGCCGGAGGGGAGTACCATGGCCAATTATGCCGAGACGCTACCTTCTCGCCGCACAGTGGAACTGGACGATGAGCTTCTTCACGATATAAGGGAGTTGATCCATGAGGATGCCCTTTCCCGTGACGAAGGTCAACCCGCCACTTCCGCTGTTCATGGAGGACTGCTCAATATCCTCGTCGACTTGCATGCCGCCGATATTGCCGACCTACTTGAAAATCTGGAAGAAGATGATCGTCAGCATGTCTTTAGTTTGCTCACACCGGACATTGCAAGCGATGTGCTTACTGAACTCGACGAATCACTCCGGGAAACATTGCTGGAGTCCATCAGTACCGAGGGGATTACAAAAATTGTCGGCGAACTGGAGTCGGATGATGCCGCAGACATAATCCAGGATCTCCGGGATGATGTCGCCACGGAAGTCCTGGACAAGATCGAGGAGGGAGATGCTGCCAGTGTCTATCAACTCCTTCGCTATCCCGAGGACTCCGCCGGCGGAATCATGGCCACTGAGGTTTTGACCTCATTCACCACGGATACGGTAAAGGGAGCCATTCGCAAAACACGACAGTTTGTGAAAGAGGGTATTCTCCCACTCAACATCTATGTGACAGATGATGAAGGAATGTTGAAAGGATTCCTCCCCGTTGGCCAACTTATTCTCCTCGGTCCGGGGCGAAGAATGGGAAATGTGATGAATCCAGAGGTTATTGCCGTTCCTGCAGAGATGGATCAGGAAGAGGTCGCAAACATCATACGCAAGTATGACCTCGTTTCTGTCCCGGTGGTCAACAAAGAGGGAAAGTTAATCGGTCGCATCACTGTTGACGATATCATGGACGTTGTTCAGGAAGAAGTGGAAGAAGATATCGAACGCATGGCGGGTCTTGCCGGAACGGAGGAACTTGCGACTTCCGTATTCGGCATCTCTCGGATTCGACTTCCCTGGCTTCTCCTTGGTTTCTGCGGGGAGATTCTTTCAGCAATGGTCCTCAAGAATTTTCAGGCTTCGATTGAAGAGATTATCGCGGCAGCATTCTTCATTCCCATCATCATGGCGATGGGTGGTAATGCCGGTATTCAATCCTCCGCGATTGTTGTTCGCGGCCTGGCAACAGGCGACGTGCGACTCGGAGGGACAGCAAAGCGGCTGAGTAAAGAGTTCTCCATTGCGACAGTCAATGGTGTCGTCTTGAGCCTCCTGGTATTTGCCGTATCGTACATTTGGTTCGGCGACCTTCGTTTTGGCATTACCGTGGGACTCGCGCTCATGGTAGTCGTGTTGAACGCAACTGTTGTCGGTGCTTCCATTCCTCTTGTATTGGAACGTCTGAAGATCGACCCTGCCATTGCGACGGGGCCATTTATTACCACAACGAATGACGCCCTCGGCCTCCTCATCTACTTTGGTATCATGAGTCTGGTGTACGCATAGACTTCCATGACTCACTCCCGCCCATATCCCAGGATATCATGAACTCCATTCGCGACCTGACACGCGACATGCACGCAGCGGATATTCTCATCATTCTGTTCAGTTGCCTCCTTACCATTATCAACCTCGTTTTCGCTTCGCGCATCCCAAATTGGGGACTCCTCATTGGTATCAACGTCGGAGCGACCATTCTCATCGTGGCGTTGGCGGTCACCCGGCATCGGACTGGTTCGAAGTTTCTTGGATACATCCACGATTGGTACCACGGCCCTCTGGTCTTCTTTACCTTTAAAGAACTCTACTATATGATCAAGCCGATTCATTTCGGGAAGGACTACGATGATTGGCTTATCGCCGCAGATCACTGGCTGTTCGGCGTTCATCCCACTCAATGGATCTACCAGTTTCACCATCCCGTACTTACTGAGCTCCTGCAAATCGCCTATACATCATTCTATTTCTTATTCCTCATCGTGGGCTATGAGTTTTACCGAAAAGGTCAGATGGATCTGTTTCTCTACTTCATGTTTACCTGTATCTACGGTTTTTTTCTCTCCTATCTTGGATACTTTATTTTCCCGGCGATCGGGCCACGGTTTACGCTTCATGACTTCTCGATGATCGACACCGATCTGCCCGGTTTGTGGCTCACGCCTCTCTTCCGGGCATTCGTGAACCTTGGTGAATCCATTCCCATGGGAGTACCGAACGCGGTTTCCATGGCAGCATCACAGCGCGATGTTTTTCCCAGCGGACACACAATGATGACGCTCGTGCTGATATACCTCGCCTCGCACTGGAAGGTACGCTCGCGTTACGTCATGTACACCGTGGGAACAATGCTGATCATCGCAACGGTCTACCAGAGGTACCACTACGTCATTGACCTGGTCGCCGGGGCTGTCTTCATGTTCATCTGTGTTCGGACGTCGTGGCCGTTGTACAGATTTTTGAAAATCCGTTTTCAAACTGTCGAGTTGAAGTACTACCAATAAAAAGAGGGCTTGAGATTGCTTAAGAATTGTCTATCTTAGCATGGGTTGGTAATTCATCCGACTCCGTTGAGGTTACCCATGAAAATTGATGAACGTCTCTATAGCCGCGCTGTCGATTGCTTACTGCGGCCCGATAACTCAATCTCACTAAAGAAGATCCAACAACAACTCAAAACCGATCCAAACTTTCTTTCATATCATTCCGGCAGTATTTCCCTCGAGGTAATTCATCTCTTGATGAAAGATCCGGGAACATGGAATGTACCGTACGATCCCAATCTCATTACGAAGATCCTCCGTGAGGCTCTTTCCCGGCTGGAAGAACTGTAGCCTTTCCACCCTTGACTTCTCCAGGAAATTCTTTTATCATTTGAGCAATTGTTCAATTGTTTCAGGAGCTCCATGGAACGTATTCTCGATAGAGGCAAAGTGTCCGCTGCGTCAAAAGCGATTCACGACACGGACATTCTCATTGGACTCAGCGAAACTTTTAAGGTCCTCGGTGATATTACCCGGCTGAAAATCTGTCTTGCTCTTTCACGGCAAGAGCTCTGCGTCAGCGACATTGCATCCCTGGTACACCTTACTGACTCGGCGGTCTCACACCAACTGCGAATGATGAAGACCATGCGTCTCGTGAAGTACCGCAAGGAGGGAAAGATGACCTATTACATGTTGGACGATCACCACATCGAAGAGTTGATGAGCCTCGGTGTCAAGCACGTTAAGGAGGATTGAGGAAACCCCTCCATGTCCACTCCAAGAAAAAGTACATACTACGTATCTGGAATCTGCTGCTCTACCGAGGAAGCGGTGATGAGAAAGAAACTCGATGCAACCATCGGGATGGATTTCTATTCATTCAATCCTGTGACATCGGAACTCAGCGTCAACCCTGCTGTTACCAGCAAGGAAATTACCCGACTTCTCGACGCAGTCGGTTTTTCCGTTCGGTCGAAGCTGGAACTTGAACAACCAGAGCCGTTTTGGAAACGACACCGGGATGGAGCTGTGACCATAGTGGGAGCGATCCTTCTTGCAATCGGTTTCGCTCTTTACGGATCGGAGTGGAGCGGGTCCCTGACAAAGATATTCTTTGGTACAGCGATGCTCGTGGCCGGACTGCGCGTATTTGTCCGCGCTTGGAAATCGCTCCGCATACTAGCATTCGATATGAATGTCCTCATGTCCATTGCCGCCCTAGGGGCAGTGGTAATCGGGCGATGGGAGGAAGGCGCTGCCGTCATGGTTCTTTTCTCGGTCTCGCTGATGCTTGAGTCCTATAGTGCGGCACGAACCCGTCGGGCCGTGCAATCACTTTTGCAGGTCTCTCCCGAAAACGCATCCGTTGTGCGCAATGGTGGGGAAATTCTCCTCTCAGCAAAGGATGTTCATGCCGACGATCTCCTGTTGGTGCGGCCCGGTGAACGAGTTCCGCTCGATGGAATCGTTGTCGAAGGATCCTCTTACATCGATCAATCCTTGATCACGGGAGAATCGACGCCGATCCAAAAAGAGGCGGGTGCCGAGGTTTTTGCCGGATCAATCAATCGGAATGGATCGCTCAAAATCCGTGTGACTCGCGACTTTGAGGATTCGACTGTTTCTCGCATGATCCACCTGGTGGAAGACGCACAAAAGTCGAGGGCGCCGATTCAGAGTTTCGTTGATAGGTTTGCACGAATATATACACCCTCGGTTCTTACCCTCGCAATGGTTGTTTCCATCGTTCCCCCTCTTTTGTTGGGCGAACCTTTTGGGGAATGGTTCTACCGGGCACTCGTCCTCCTGGTAATTGCCTGTCCTTGCGCTTTGGTCATCTCCACTCCGGTTACACTGGTGAGCGCTTTGACCAACGCGGCCCGGAGGGGAATGCTTATCAAAGGCGGAAACCACATTGAGACCTTGAGCAAGGTTCGGGCGCTCGCCTTCGATAAAACGGGGACCCTCACGGAAGGCAAACACGTAGTCACGGATATCCTCCCGCTTCACGATGGCAGTCCGCAGGAAGTGATTGGAATCGCCGCAGCGATGGAGGCCCATTCAGAACATCACCTCGCATCTGCCATTGTTGCTCAGGCAGCACAAAGGAACGTCGCATACGAGCAATTCCGCGTCGAGGAGTTTGAGGCAATTCCCGGCAAAGGTATTCAGGCAGTTGTGAACAATCGCAAGTATCAAATCGGTAGTCACGATCTCTTTCACGACAACGGACGATGTTCCGAAGAGCTTGAGAATAGTCTCAACAGTCTTTCGATCGAAGGGAAAAATTCAATTGTCCTTTTTGACAACACGCAACCTCTCGGGATAATAGCTCTTCAGGATTCGGCACGTGCGCAGAGCAAAAGCACCATTGAGCGACTTCGAGAGATGGGTCTCAGCCACATTGAATTGCTCTCGGGGGATAATAATCGCATCGCTTCCATGATCGCGGAAACGGTCGGAATTGAAAATGTGCGCTCTCAACTATTGCCGGAGCAAAAGGTCTCTCGCATGCGCGAACTGCAGCAAGCATATGGGAATACTGCAATGGTTGGCGATGGTGTGAATGACGCACCGGTGCTCGCAGCCTCCTCTGTTGGGATCGCCATGGGAGTGACTGGAAGCGATGCCGCACTTGAGTCTGCTGATGTGGTTCTCATGTCGAATGACATCGGAAAATTGCCTCATCTCTTTTCCCTGAGCAAGAAGGCAATCAGGATCATCAAGCAGAACATCGGCATCGCTCTCGGCTTGAAATTCGTATTTTTGCTTCTGAGCATTTCAGGGTGGGCAACTCTGTGGATGGCAGTACTTGCGGATGACGGAGCCGCTCTTCTTGTCATACTCAACGGATTGCGCCTCCTCCAATTCAACGATAGAGAATGAAATCGGGCAAACGACAATCTCAGAAGGATATCCTGGCGTCACGCCATTCCGAGGGCAAGAGTCTCATTCGAAGTACGCTTCGACAGTGGATTGTTCATGCCCGCGATGTTGCGAACGGGAAAGATTTTTTATTTTCAGGCCCCGAACGTCAGATTCGCACTAATCTGAAATCACTGATTGCTGAGGAAAAAGTGAAATCCACAGAGCTCACGTTGACATACGTTCATATTGACGAATATGTTCTTCTCAGAATTACCGGGCCTCCCTCTGCCCAGTCGACGATTGACAAGTACTTTGAGTAGTGCTGGAGACCACTTTTTGCGTTGACTTTCAGAAAGGAAATCTGTATTTTTAGTGCCCGTTTTGAACTAACCAGGGTGCTTTCCACCTTAATTGAATGATGTGAGGATACGCCGATGTTCGCAGTGGTCGAAATAGCCGGAGTACAGTACAAGGTCGTCAAGGACGATACGATCAAAGTCCCGAAGTTGAACGAGAAACCCGGCGCAAAGGTTAAATTTGACAAGATCCTGCTAATCGGTGACGACAAGGGGACGAAAATTGGTCAGCCGCTGGTGAAAGGCATGACAATTGAAGGAAATGTCATTGATCATGCGAAGGCGGACAAAGTGATTGTGTTCAAAAAGAAACGACGCAAAGGATACCGCGTCAAGCGGGGACATCGGCAGGATTTCACCCAGGTTCAAATAACGAAAATCGGATAGCAGGAAGCAGTCATGGCGCATAAAAAAGGTGTTGGAAGCTCCCGAAACGGCCGCGATAGTAACGCGCAGCGGCTTGGAGTGAAGCGATTTGGAGGCGAGCTTGTCTCCGCCGGTAGCATACTCGTTCGCCAACGGGGAACAAGGTTTCAACCCGGGAGAAACGTCGGTATTGGAGGAGACGATACCCTTTTTGCAAAAATTGAAGGTGTTGTCAATTTCAAGAAGTACAGCAAGGCACGGAAGGTTGTGAGCATCCTCCCGAAAGCCTAAGCGCTATCACCCCTTCGATCCTTTAGATGTAGAAGTCCTGTCGTGTATGTGGCAGGACTTTTTTGTTCGCCGACCTTCCACCCCTGACCTTTCATAAAAACGCACGAAAATAGTCAATACTCAGAAACAGACGGAGACCAAAATGAAAATTACAGTTATCGGCGCCGGCAATGTTGGTGCAACAACTGCGCAGCGCATCGTTGACAAGCAGCTCGCAAACGAACTCGTCCTGGTTGACATCGTTGAAGGAGTCCCGCAGGGGAAAGCTCTTGATATGTATGAAGCCACTCCTGTGGAGAAAACTGACGTAAAAGTGATCGGTACCAATGGATATGATGAGACCGCAAACTCCGATATCGTAGTAATCACGGCAGGCATTGCACGAAAACCAGGTATGAGCCGTGATGATCTGGTCTCCACCAACAAGGAAATCGTCAAGTCCTGCACGGCATCAGTCGTCGCAAAATCACCCCGGTCCATCATCATTGTGGTCTCCAACCCGCTGGATGTTATGACCTATGTGGCAATGAAGACCAGCGGCTTCGAACGACACCGGGTGGTCGGGATGGCTGGCATCCTCGACACCGCGCGGTTCCGTTCATTTATCGCGATGGAGCTCAACGTTTCTGTTGAAGACGTACAGGCTTTTGTACTGGGCGGTCATGGTGACTCGATGGTTCCGCTTGCCCGGTATTCCACGGTAGCAGGAATCCCTATCACAGAATTGATGAGCAAATCTACCATCGACAGGCTGGTAGATCGTGCCCGTAAGGGAGGAATCGAGATTGTGAATTTCCTGAAAACCGGAAGTGCGTACTACGCCCCCTCATCATCGGCAGTGCAGATGGTTGAATCGATTGTGAAGGATAAGAAGAGAATTCTCCCTTGCGCGGCGTACCTCCAGGGAGAGTACGGAATCAAGGACACGTACGTTGGCGTTCCGGTAAAGCTTGGAAGAAAAGGAATCGAGGAGATTATTCAGATCAAGTTGAACGCGGACGAACAGGCTGCTCTTGAGAAATCGGCGAACGAAGTAAAGGAACTGATTGGAAAACTCAAATTGTAATCTCTGACTTCAGTGGAGCCGTCTCGGGCGGCTCCACACCTTTAGGCTTTCTGGTCCAGACTCATCGACAATTCCACGCGCGTACCGTCTGCATCAACACTTACCTCCACTTTATCCATCAAACTCCGCATCAGGAATACTCCTCTGCCGTTCGTGAGCATAAGGTTCTCCTCCTGCAGTGGATTGCGCAATGATTTGGGATTGAATCCCTTTCCCTGATCCCGCACGACAATAAGCAGTGCCCCCGATCGGACCTCGCTTCGTATCGTCACGTTCTTCTTCGGATCCTGTTTATTCCCATGGACGATCGCGTTGTTGACGGCTTCCGTCACCGATACCATCAGTTTGTTCATTTGTTCATCGTCGAGGCCCAAAGCATCCACGATCTTCTTGAGGAATGGCTCCACCTTGGTAATAGAAGTGGGCTTACTCGGGAGGGTGAGATCAAAGCTGTTGGTCTTGGAAGTCACGTCAAAGATCCATTGTTAAAAAAGGTACTGCAGATGGAACGTCATATTGGGCAACTCTTTTGTTGAACCATCCGGGTTCGTTCTGTATTCGTACCATCCGCTCAATCGCACCAGGCTCCTCTTACCTATCTCAAAAAGCAAGGTGCATGTCGGGCCAACGCTTCGGAAAAATGAATCGAGAACCTTCTCTCCCAGACTATGTGCATACCGGGTCTGGCTGAAGTAGCGCGCTCCGACTCCGAAGAGGATACCCGGGGTCGGAGAAAACCGGATCTGACCATAATACGTCTGATCCGCAAAGCTATTCTCCAACCGCTCCGTGAATTCCGTCCAATCCAATTGCCCCCGTTCATATAACCGTAAATGGACAAGAAAATCAAGGCCAACTCTTGATGAAATGTCGAAAACGGTAGAATCCCTCCAAGCGAATTGGCGAAAGGCAAAGCTTCGCACTGCTGAAAACTGTGTCTCAAAATCATACACGGTATAATTCGACAATACTTCAAATGTGTTCGTTGTTCGGAAATTCTTCGTCGGCTTCCAGATCGCGGTCGGGGATAGTCTAAGGACCCGATTATGGTTATTGCTGCCGCTCCGGTCGCCAAACAAGTAGACCAGATGACTGATGCTTCCATCCAGCGTGATTCCGAGCTGGAAGTGGGGGTTGATGCTATGGAATGTTGTTACCGAAGCGTTAACAAGAAGTTCGTCCCTGTCCTCTGTATTTGACAGACTCGGTGTATCGTAGCGTAGTATTGCCGCGCCACCCGCTACTGAGATTCGATCGGAACGGGAGAGGGAAGTACTCAGCAAACCGGAGAGTGATGTTCGGCGTGCTACATTATTCTTGGTCTTCTCCAATTCATCACGCTGCCGGTGAAGCAGGGTGACCGTGGAGGGGGCATCCGCAGGAAGCTTCGCTGCATGATCCTCGTTCCGCTCGCTGTATGCCAGCCTTCCAAGAAGCGCTGTAGAACCGCCGGAAGAAGTATACGCAGCCTGCAGAAGAACATCCAGGGTAAACTCCTCAATGGATGTTCCGAACTTGTAGTCTTCCGTGAGCGGTTGTGATTGACCGCTGATGAGCCGCGTATCCTTATCAAGCACCCGGTCACTAATACCCGCGACAACAGTCGCGATTACCGTCGAAGAAAATTCATATTCCAGTAAATTCATTGCGGAGATCATTGTCTCGCCCCTGCTTTCGATGTTACTGTCTGCGACGACATAGTACTCCCTCCTGTTTCGAATAAATCCAACATCAAGACTGTCGCGGGAGAAGGTGAGGAAGTTCTTCTGAATCCCGAAACCGGCATTGTTGCTTTCGAGGAGTCTCGGGGAAATATTATCGCGGTGTAACTGGCCGGTCGCCCGGAGACGATACCCGTCAAGTTCCAATGGACGGAGAAAACCATTTATTTCATAACTGAATCCTTGATCCCTGGTCCCCAGTTGTCGCTCCCAGCGATACCCCGCTTGTGGTTGGAAAGTTACAAATGGAACTCCGGTGTATTCAAATCCCCCCAACCCTGAGTGAATGGAAACCTGTCCAACCCCGCCAGATCGATTATCCGTTGTTACCAGAGAATACCATTGCGCGGTTGGCGAAAAGTCTGTGGTAAGCAAATGACCGGCCCGGAGCGAAAAGAGTTGCTGGTCACTGCGCAGACCCTGCGACGATCCTCCTGTGCCGTCGATTCGTATCGAGTTTGTCGTGAACTGTTCACGTGCCCGAAGCCATGTCTTTCCGAAGGAAGTATCGATGAACGCGCGGCCAACCCAATTGAACGTGTTCACGTTTCGTTCAAAGAGGATACTAGCAAGATTCCGGGAGGGAAAGATTGGACCTCCAAATTCGCTTGCGGAAGGAACGACTTGATCATTGACTTGCGACTGCAAGCAGGAGGCGGTGAAGCAAAACAACGAGAGAATTGTCCCGTAGCGTCTCACGCCTATGCAACGAGTTGTGCTTTTTGTCCGCGGACAGGAATTTCCACGTTTGAAAAACCGTTCTCAGAAAGACCGACGGCCAGCTTCTCGCTTTGATCCTCATCGCCATGCACCAGAAAGATTCTTTTGAGACGCTTCGGGTTCCAGTGCCGCGCATAGGAAAGAAGTTCATTTCTGTCCGCATGTCCACTGAAGGAATTCAGGACAATCACTTCTGCTTTCACTTCATGCGGTTCTCCTAGAATGTTGACCACCGGTTCCTTCATCAACAACTTTTTTCCCAGAGTATTCTCCGATTGGTAGCCAACGATCAGCACCATATTGTTCGGATTGCTGACACAGTTGGACAGGTGGTGAACAACGCGTCCGGCTTCACACATCCCGGAAGCGGCAATAACCACAAACGGACCGGTGCGTTGGTTTAGCTCTTTGGATTGCTCAACGTCGCGGATGTACGTGAGCCGGCTAAACCCAAAAGGGTCGTTGTTGCTGGGTTCGCGGAGGATAGCGCTTATTTCCTCATCGTAGCATTCTGGATGCTTCTTGAATACATCCGTTACGTTCACGGACAACGGGCTATCGACAAACACGGGAAGATTGTCGATCTTTCCCTCACCTGCCAACTGGTGAAGAACATAGACAATCTCCTGTGTTCGGCCCACACTAAACGCCGGTATGACAATCTTGCTCTTCTTTTCACAAGCCTTGCGCAACGGCGCAAGCAATTGATCCGCCATATCGCGGACAGGTTGATGAAATCGACCACCGTAGGTGCTCTCACTAATGACGTAGGACGATTCAAGTTCGGGATCGACGAAGACGGGATCACGAAGAATCGGCAGGTCTGGCCGGCCGAGATCGCCAGTGAAACTAAGACCAATGGTCTTCGACTTTTCCTTCAAAGTAAGAGCAACTGAAGCAGATCCCAGGATATGCCCTGCGTCTTCAAAACGTGCATCAACTCCCTCCGTGACGCTAAACTTTTTGCTGTATGGCATCCCCCGAAAAAGCGAGAGAGCTGTCTCGGCATCGTCCTGGGTATACAACGGAAGAACCGGGGGAAGACCTTTCTTCTTATGGCGGCGATTCATGTACTCTGCATCGCGCTCCTGAATAAACGCGCTATCCTTCAACATCACCGTACAAAGATCCTTCGTCGCATACGTACAGTAGATAGCTCCCCTGAACCCCTGTCGCACCAGAGTAGGAAGATTTCCACTATGGTCGATGTGCGCGTGAGAAAGAACGACGTCCGCAATCGTGGATGGATCGAACGGAAAAGTACCGTTTCTTTCGAAGGCTTCTTGACGACGGCCATGAAAAATTCCAC
>QKGJ01000078.1 GCA_003251275.1 Ignavibacteria bacterium | reverse complement strand
ACAGCAATATCCCGATAACCGGGAGAAAGAAATGGAAACTCTGTCCTACTTGCGGCAGTGATCGTATCCCCTCTTTCAGAAAAATGTAATACCCACACATATGGATCTTGCCTTGAGACTGCGAGAAGATTGGATCCTAATCGCGGGAAGGCCACCCCTTCATACGTTGCGATGCTCTCAAAGCGAGGAAGAGAATCTATCGGATATGGTGTGGTTGCTCGAGGGATGCTCATGCCAACAACGCCAAATCCGTCCGATGAGCTATAGCCAAGTTGCTTCCCCGTGCTGAAGCAAACGTTTATCGCGGTATTGAATGCGAGATTGACAGGCCCGTGATCGCGAAGCCACCACAATGGATCTTCCTCTTCCGGGTTATCATCGGGGATGTTCCCATTGAGCATAATGCGATAGACCTTTGCTCCGGAGTGACCATCATCGTCGACCGTTCCATCGCCATGATATTCCGAAATTCCAACATACAGCATTCCATCCGGGCCGACGGAGAGCGAGCCCCCCTCATGCACCGTATTTACCCCCAGTCGCGGCACAGCGAAGATCACGTGCGGATCAACGCCGATCGCACTTGAGTCCCGAAACCGAACGACGATATTGGCTCTATCTCCGAGCCGGTTATATAGGACGAAAACAAAGGGTGAGTCCGGGTAATAAGGATGCACAGCAACGCCAAGTGCTCCCCGTTCATCATTCGTGCTTACATGCAACGATGCAAACGGAACAGGGTTCAATCTGCCTCGCTCGACAATCCTTACGAGACCCTTGCTTCTTTCAGTGAAAAAAAAGACGCCATTGTCGCGACTTGCAAAGGCAAGTGACAACGGTTGCTCAACATCCAGATTCGAGACAATCGTATCAATGACACATTCACCACCCACCGCCGCCGGAAATGATATCCCTTGCGCCGATGCAACACTGCTCGGCAGAGAAAGGTCAGAAAGTATGAGGGTAAGTAAGAAGGACGGTAGTAGAAATTTGGTCATCAACCTCCTGTATTGATTTGTCCCCTGACAACAGAACAGTTGAAGGAACCGGAGTCACCTTTGTCGATGACATCACAACTCCACCTATAGGATACAAACAGGCGCGCGGAAAGTCAAGAAACTTGACTGATTATTCGTTGGAAAAAGGGAACGGCGCCTTGGCGGGGCCGTGTGTAAACATGAAGATGTGTCGGTATCGTTACCGGACAAGGAGCATTCTCTTTGTTTCTGTGAATGCTCCTGCTGTCATTTTGTAATAGTATACCCCACTTGATAATTTCGAGGAATGAAATTGAACGGTCTTGTAACCTGGCTCTTGCATCCCATTCACAAGAGTTGCCACTTCCCGACCGAGCATATCATAAACCCTCAAAGTAACGTGCTGCGTGGTCGATACTGCATACTGAATGTTCGTCGCTGGATTGAATGGATTTGGATAATTCTGAAATAGTCCAAACCGTTCCGGCAATCCACCTCGTTCGTCGACAGCCAATCCGCCAAGTCCATTCCCGGAGAGATAAATAATAGTGGGAGATGATGGTGCGTTGCTTGTGAGTCGAAGCCTCGCGGCATAATTCCGTTCTTCAAGGGGGGAAAACAAAACTATCAGATCGCGGCTCTGACCTGGCGGGACTGAGAGAGTTGGCTGTAGTACAGAGAATCCGGACGAATCTATCATCGCACCCGTAATGTTGAGTACAGCGGTGCCGGTGTTCGTTACGACAACCGTGTCGTAGCCCGACATCTGTAAGGAGACAGTTCCGAAATCAATCGAATCGCTGCTGACCGCAATGGATGCGGTCGCAAGGGTGAACACATTGTTGCTGATATCTGAAACGGAGGAATCAGACGTTGCGATACGAACACGCGCGTCCGTTGTGTTGAGCGCTGGTATCGTCCATGAATAAGTTCCGCTTGATGCGACGATGCCACCAGCGATCGGTACCCAGGGGTTACTATCTGAAATACGGTAGGAGAGATTGACCGTATCCACGTTGACAGAGTACCAGAGGATATTCCGCGATGTACCGTACTCCCACACTTCTCCCCCATTCGGCGCCATGAGGACAGTTGTTGGATTAGGAATTATCGCCGGACCGGCAAAACGATAGATGCTGGGAGACCCCGAATAACGAACGATATACAGTTCGTGATCCTGGTCCTCGCCGAAAGAGGAGATAGAATAGGGTGCATCGTACAAGAGTGAATCTTCCGTAATCATTCCATTGACGTATCGGAGCTTCCAGATTCTACCGCTTCCATAATCTGCATAGATGTATGCTCCCGTCAGCTCGGACCTCCGGTATCCGCGATATACGTATCCGCCTGTCACCGAGAATCCGAGACTGTGAGAGTAGTCTTTGATCGGCAGCGTTAATCCGGTTGTGTCACATCCCGGGTAAATCGGGTTGCATTGAAAGCCCTCCATGAGGCGCCAACCGTAGTTCTTACCTCCTTCAATAAGGTCGATCTCCTCCCAATTATTCTGGCCAACATCGCCAACCCATAATTCCCCCGAGACCGCATCGAAGCTCCAACGCCACGGGTTACGCATACCGAGGGCCCAGATTTCTTTGCGCACATTAGGTCCGAATGCCACAAACGGATTGTCTGATGGGATTGAGTAGGTCGCCGGAGGCACGGTGTTATCAACATCGATCCTTAACATTTTGCCGAGAAGTTGCGTGCTATCCTGCGCGCGGTTGTTTGGATCATTCCCCGACCCACCGTCGCCCATGCCAATATACAGATAGCCATCGGGCCCGAATAGAATGTTCCCACCATTATGGTTGGAAAAATCCTGGTTGATTTCGAGAATGGACATCCAACTGAGTGAATCAGCCTTATTCGGCTGACCGGGAGTCACCGAGAAACGTGCAATAACAGTCCGACGTGGACTACCGGCAGAGTAATTCAAATAAAAGAATCCGTTATTCGCATAGTCCGGATGAAATGCCATGCCGAGAAGACCCTGCTCACCGGTCGACGAGCCGAGGCGATTAGCAACATTGAGAAAGATTGAAACAGAAGATGACGTCACTGCAGAGTCATTTGGAAAAACCTTGATGAGCCCCCCCTGTTCCACCACGAAAATGCGATTCGTTCCGTCTGGGCTATGTGTAAGCAACACGGGCGAAGAAAAGGATAGGCTTGGAAACGCTGGAATTGGGGTATATCCCTGGCCAAAAATGCTGTGAGCGGAAAGCATTAACAACACCCATAGAAAAGCAAAATACTTACGAAGCATATGTCCCCTTTTTTAGAAGTTTTGCTTTACAACAAATCATTTCAAAAGCAGAAGTGCCCGCGTTTGTGCGAAACGCTCAAAGCCGTTGGCCGAAACACCTTCAGCCCAAACCCGAACAAAGTACGTTCCGCTTGCCATGCCATCGGCATTAATCAATTCTCGCCGCACACCCGGCAGCTGGAATCCTTCATACACCACCATTACCTGTTGACCTATTGGAGTCCAGACATCAATCGTCACATATGCCTGGACAGGAAGAGTATACTCGACGACGGTTTGCCCATTGAATGGGTTCGGATAATTCTGCCTCAGTGTAAATCCTGTCGGTGGAGATTTGAACCCTGTCGTTGCCTCAAGTTCCGCTGACGCTCTCTGAAGAACTCTGCACACATCGCTCTGCTCGGGACAGCGGATCCCAAAACCGTCGGAGTCCGGGTGTCGTTCGCCAAGCAGCTGCCAGACCAACGCCCCGTCTGCCGTCTCAGCAATTACGGTCGACAGCCAACTGCCGTATGTCGTCTCTTTGAAACGCCTCGCACCAAACTCACCCATAATCAGGGGCTTGTTCAAAGCAGTCGCAATTCTGGAATGATCCTGAATCCAGGCGTTTCCGGAATTGCTCGGCAAATTCCAGAAGTCAGGGTACAAATGAATGCTGGCAAAATCAAGCGATGGGATTTCAAGGTTCGAAGAGAATGAAACTCCGGCTGTTCCATCGAAGAGCCACTGCTGTTGGTGATAGCTGTTGAATGAGTAGTGAACCGATGTCACATCAAAACCCTCCTCTCCCGATCCGACAAGATGAAGAGGATCGATTGATTTCAGGTATGAACTCATCTCTGCAAGCCAATATTGAATCATGAGTCCCGAACGATCCGATGAACGGGGTTCATTCGCGAGTTCCCATCCCAGGATAGTGGGATCGTCTTTATACATCGTCCCCATATAAGTATTTACTCTTTGGGTAAGAGCAGTCATGTACTGTTTGTACCATTCTCGAATAATTGGGTCCGTGTAAAAATCGTCATGACCCAGTTCCTCCGTCGTTGCTTTTTGGTACGATCGCCCATGTTCTCCTCTGATCGTGATTTCGAGATCATCCCTGGAAAATTTCCGCTCACGGACACCCGCAAGAGGAAACTGGGCTCGCCATCGCACATACTGGTTCATGCCGCCAAAATCATCCCAATTTCCAACGAACGAGAGAATCACGCGGATTGACCGCGTCTTTGCTTGCCAGAGTACATAGTCAAGCCCACGCAAGGCTCGTTCATTGAACATGCCGGGAGAGAATTGTATCACGGTGGGATCGAGCGTATCCGCTCCATCATGAAAGGCCCACATGCGAATGACCTTCATGCCAAGGATAGATGCATCGTCGAAGATTTCTTTCACCGTCTGCGTATCGGCAAGAGTTGCCAGGAAGGGAAGATAGTACGCGTTTGCTCCCATGAATGAGAAAGGGCGACCATGAAGTATGAATTGATCGCCCGACCGTTTGACAAAGTCGCCTCCCTGCGCTTGAGAAGGTTTTGTCGAGAACAGAATTGAAACCACGACAAAAGCAGAGAGTAGCAATCCTCTCCTGGAGTATCCAACCTTCACATTCTTGCTATTTTTTGTACAGGTAGGCCATCGGTCGTAGTTTCGTCGTCTTGCCGTCGTGTGCAGTGTACATCGGCTCACCCTCTTTGAGATCATTTGTGATACAGGCTGCGCCGAACTCCCCTTTTTTGTTGAGTGCATAGAACTTCACGTTAAAATTCGGTCTGCCATCGTCCATTCGCAGGCGCGCCATCTTATTGTGATCGGCTATTCTTTTGCAGATCTCCAGGCATGCCTGCTCGGGCGATTTGCCCTGACGCATGAATTCCACAACCATCACCGAACTGCAATTGACAAGATTTGCCTCGCCTCTTCCCGTCGACCCGGCGGAGCCGACTTCGTTGTCCACATAGAGTCCGGCCCCGATAATGGGTGAGTCGCCAACACGTCCGGGAATTTTGAAAGAGAGACCGCTCGTGGTGGTCACACAGGAAATGTTCCCCCTGAGGTCAAGGGCGCTGCAGTGAATCGTGCCTGTCTGTCGCGGATGCGATTCGATCAGTCTGCCAATACCTCTAGTCTTTTCATCGTATTCGGGCAGCCAGTCATCGTCTGTTCGTTTTTCCTTCCACCGAAGCCATATTTCCCTTGATGAATCGGTAAGAAGATCTTCCTCCTTAAAACCGTGCGCCTTTGCAAAACGGAGCGCACCTTCTCCCACCAGGAGGACATGATCCGTACGCTCCATTACCAGCCGTGCTACTTTGGAGGGGTTCTTGATATTTCGCAGGGAAGCGACCGCCCCTGCCCTATGGGTCGGGCCGTGCATCACTGCCGCGTCGAGTTCGACAACTCCATCTTCGTTGGGAAGACCTCCGTACCCGACACTGTTGTCATTGGGATCGTCCTCGACAATATTCACGCCGGCAATCACTGCTTCGAGAGCATCCTTTCCTCCACGAATCATTTCGATCGCCTTTGAGACGGCAGCAACACCATTCGCGCTTGACACCGCAATTGGGATGGTTTCGGTCACCAAGGTGTTTGGTAGTACCTGTTTCGGGAACGCCGCGGTGACTGCTACGGCGCCTGCCTGTTTTAGAAAGGAACGGCGCGTGGTCATATCTATCTCCTCATCGGAAGAAAACAAATGGTGGGTGACAAAAAGTAGACTATCTATCGAAAAGATGCAACTGTTGTCATCTCTCAGAGGATCACGTACATTGAAGTTATGCGTCGCACTGTTTACCGTTACTTCATATTGTACAAACCGTACGATGTCCTCTCGCAGTTTACAGACAGCGAAGGGAGGAAGACACTAAGGGACTTCGGTCCCTTTCCCAAAGGGGTATACCCGGTCGGAAGATTGGATCGTGACAGCGAAGGTCTTCTGTTGTTGACAGACGACAATCGTGCGAAGCATCGCCTAACAGACCCACGCTTCCGCCATGAACGAACTTATCTGGTACAGGTGGAACGCGTGCCTTCCAAAGAGGCATTGGAGCAACTGAGGAATGGGATTCTGCTTGAAGGAAAGCGAACGCGCCAGGCCAAAGTTCATCTTCTCAGCAATGAACCAGGTCTACCGGACCGAGCGGTCCCCATTCGCTTCCGAAAAACCGTTCCGACGGCATGGCTTGAAATGACGCTAACAGAGGGAAGGAACAGACAGGTCAGGAAAATGACAGCAGCCGTTGGTCATCCAACGTTGCGACTCGTGCGGAACAGGCTGGGTTCGATTTCGCTTGGAAGTCTCTCTCCGGGAACCAGCCGTCCTCTGACAGACGTGGAAGTCGGAGAGTTATTGAGGTCAGTACAGGTGAAGTAACCGCCCTTTACTTTACGGCGGAGATGGAGGGGCAGGCGCACCAGGCAACTCATCATTGTATAACGTGATGCCCCAGTACTCGGCGTCGTCCGGGGGATCGACATTCCAATCCATGTATGAATGCGAGTCATCGGTCTTGTAATGAAGAACATAATTGCCCCGGTCAAGAACAATAGTTGTATTCACGAGGCGATTTTTTCTATTCCCTCCTGCAAAGGTTGTCATGGCGTAGGTCATTTCCCATTTCACCGAACCGGTCGAGGCGTCTTCGATCCAACCGTAATCCGCCATCTCATGTTTGAAGCCTTCTCCCAGCGCATAGATGCGCACGCGAGTCGGCCGGGTGAGCGAGAAACGCTCTGTCTTGTTGCTATTGTCCCGGACACGAATGATCTGCGCGATGATCCTCTTATCCCGTTCTTCAACATAGGGGCCTACCATTGATTTGTCGAAGGAATCCCCTACACCCATGATGGAGATGCCGTACGATTCAGGATCGAAGGGTGGGTCTGCATTCCAATCATTGTACGAGTGCGAATCATCCGTGACATACGTGACAACATAACTCCCTCTCGAAAGAGAGATCACGTCATCAACATAACAGTTTTTTGAGGCCCCGCCCGCGTAGAGAACACGATCTGCGTCCATTTGCCAGACTTTCTTTCGCGTTCGTGCTTCGGTGATGTAACCGTAATCGGCAAGCTTTCGCCTGCTGTTTCCTCTCTCGCCGAACGCATACACCCGAACCTGCGCACTCTGCTTCAGCGAAAAGCCTTCACTCTTTTGTTCATTATCACCCACTTTTGTGATACTGAGGATAACATTCTGCTTTTCATCGTATGGTACTAGTTTAAAGTCTCCTGTGTCACCATTCTTGCCTGCCATAATAGTCACGCCGTAATTCAGCGGATCGGATGGCGGCGCGTCATTCCAATCAACGCTGGAATGACTGTCGTCCGTTCGATAGTATAGAACATAACTTCCCGCTGCAAGTTGAACGGGTCCCCGGAACAGAATGTTCTTCTTCCCTCCTCCTGCGTTCTCAGTATTATCAAACGACATTTCCCAGACGCGGTCACGTGTCAGTCTGTTGACAATCCGGCCATAATCCACGATGCGATTCCGATCAGGGGCCTCGCCGAGCGCATACACCTCCAGTTTGACAGGCTTTGCGAGCGTAAAGCCAATCCGATCGAACTCACTTTCGCCAACGGGCACCTTTTGGAGAAGAACGTTCCGAAACGGCTTCGGAGGAGTAAATGTTCGAACCGTGGAGGCGTCGTTGTCGTCGACAAGAAGATCGATACCCCAGTTTTGCGCCCTTCTCTCCCACTCATCTGCCATATCCTCCGTCCACCATCCCAGAAGGGAGGACCAAAAATCTTCCTTGCCCTTCTTGGGACCAAACAGAGGGTCGTTCCGATGATCGGCATTCATGGTGATGTGAGAAAGGGCTGTGTGATATGAGAATGTCGTCGCCGCAAAATAGATTTCGTAACTACCTGGCTGGAGTGTCAGATGTTCATCCAGTACTCGATCGTCACCGTCAGTTTTGGTGTTGTCTGTTGTCATCAGCCAGATCTGTTCGCGCGTATCCGCATTGATAATCCATGCATACGCGAATAATCGGTTGCTGTGGTACGTCCATCGTTTTTCGCCACCGCCGCCCACCCCGACAAGATGAACTTTCACCCCACGCTGAACTTCAATCCCCGCGTATTTCAATTCCTGTTTTCGGAAATCCTTAAGTGATGCAATGGTTGTCTCCCCTGAAAGAGTCAAACCGGGCAGCAACATGGTAACGGAAACAGTGAGCGCTAAGATATTTTTCATAAAAAAGACGAGACCAATTTATTAATGTCTCAATTGACGTATTCGTATCCACTCTGCGTGGATGGTCACTCTCTAGCCTACGCTATCCCACTATGTTTGTTGCGTTTTCAATCCAATTTGCTTGACTCTCCTCATCCTTAGCCATACATTGCCGTTGGCAGAGACCTTTCTGCTTCTCTCCTTTCATCAATTCTCCAGAGAAATCATGCGCATTTTTAAGGAAAAAGTGGCTCTTGTTACAGGCGGGACGGGTGAGGGTATAGGAAGAAGCATAGCCTTCACAATGGCTCGTGAAGGAGCGAAAGTTGTCATTAACTACGGGACCGGCCATCCCAACAATGTTTCTGCGGCAGAAAAGGTGTTGGAAGAAATCAGATCTCTTGGTGGGAAGGGATATGCCTTCAATGCTGATACCCGCCGGGATGAGGAAGTGGGCGAGATGGTTGATGGTGTGATGAGACTCTACGGGCGGATTGATTTCATGATTGTGAACTCGGGTGGGGCCTGGGATGAGAAGGATGTCACACAAATCGAGCCGGCGCACTGGCAAAGTGTTGTCCAGGCAGAAATAGACGGCTTATTTAACTGCGTCCGGCATGCGCTTCCCCACATGAGGAAAGAACGATTCGGCAGAATAGTTGCCATAGGGAATTCAAATGCCGGGCATTCAAATGGACTTCCCCACGACTATTTTGTCGGGAAAAACGCACGCACTGCGTTGATGAGGTCGCTCGCCGCAGCCGAAATGGAGCGGCGCATTACATTCAACGTCGTTGCTCCAAGCCATACGCCTCGCCCAACAATAAAGCAGGCAGTTGATGCAGCCAAGCATTCGCCAGTATACACCCAAAGAACTCACGCTCTTCCACAGGATGCCGCCGAAGTTGTTCGTTTTCTCTGCACGGACGAAGCTGCGTATGTCAACGGGAGCGTAATTCAATTGGCGGGAAGATAGGCTGCAGCCCTTGCGTTGTATCATAGAGTCTATCTTCGTGGGCGTTGAAAGACGTTACGATGGAGAAAATTGATCGAAGTTTTTCTTCTGACAGTAGGAGTATTCCCATACCATCCACGTTGCAATTCGTTCCATCGCTCCGTATTTTATCACCACCTTCAAGCCAGATGAGTCCACTTCCAGTTGAACAAGGAGTCCCATGCGAGAATACCTTGACCTCGTCGAACGTGTCCTGACCAACGGTGTGTACAAGACGAACCGGACCGGTGTTGACACCATTACCACCTTTGCCGAGCATTATTCGGTTGATTTGCAAAAAGGCTATCCGCTTCTTACGACAAAAAAGGTCAACTTCAGGTCCATGTTGTACGAAGTGCTCTGGTACCTCTCTGGCGATGACCACATCCGCAACCTGCGGAAACACACAAAGATCTGGGATGCATGGGCAGATGAAAATGGGAATCTTGATACTGCGTACGGACGATACTGGCGGAAATTCCCCAGCGCACAGATCAATCCCACCACCGGAAAGTACGAAGTGGTGGAGATCGATCAGTTGGGACGCATCATCGAAATGCTAAAGACCGATCCGAACTCGCGTCGCATGGTTGTCACCGCCTGGGAACCGGGCAACGCTTTGAGTAGCAAGCTTCCTCCCTGTCATTATACATTTGCTTTTAACGTGCTGGAGGGCCGGCTGAACTGTCATCTCACGCAGCGTTCCGGCGACATCGCACTCGGCATTCCGTTCAATCTTGCCTGCTACTCCCTTCTCACACAAATCCTTGCGCAGGAAGCAAACCTGGACGTTGGTATGTTCAGCCATACAATAATCGACGCGCACATCTACGTGAACCATATTGATGGACTGAAAGAACAACTGAAGCGAACTCCAAAGGCTCTACCAACTCTGGAGATTGCACGCAAACCGATTGACCAACTCCAGTTTGAGGATTTTTCGCTCATTGGCTATCAGTATGAGGAAGCAATCAAGTTCGAAGTCGCAGTATGAAACTTATCATCATTGCCGCTGTTGCGGAGAATCGTGTCATTGGAAAAGGGGGTCGACTCCCCTGGCATGTCTCCGATGATCTAAAGCGCTTCAAGGAATTGACCACCGGACATACCATTCTGATGGGGAGAAAGACATTTGATTCGCTCGGACGCCTGCTACCCGATCGGCGCCATGTTGTGCTTTCCTCAAAACCGATTGAGGGAGTGGAAACCTTCCAGACCATGGAAGATGCCCTGGCTGCATGCAGGACGGATGATAAGGTGTTCGTCATTGGTGGTGGTCAAATTTATCGACAGTTGCTGGACAAAGCAGACGCCTTGCATCTCACCCTCATCGACGAAGAGATCGACGGCGACACTCTCTTCCCTCCTTACAATGATCTGCTCAAATCCTCCTTCAAAGAAGTGAAACGCGAACGACGCGAAGGTTTTCAATTCGTGGATTACGAACGAGTCTCCTGACCTCAACTCCCTTTTTTTCTTTTTCGACCCATTTCCGTACCTTTGCTGCCATGAAGAGTGTAGCAGTCGGTCTTATCATCAAAAATGGACTTGTTCTTGCTTGCCAGCGGCTTGCGAATGCGCAATATCCACTCAAGTGGGAATTCCCCGGTGGAAAGGTGGAGCAGGGTGAGACGTTTGAGGAGGCGCTTGTTCGCGAATTGCGGGAGGAGCTATCCATTGAAGCGACCGTCAGCAAAGAGTTTCACCGTCAGGAATGGGTTTACGGAGAAAGCACATCACCTGAGAATTCCACCGGTGCATTCCACGTCCGGTATTTTCTTGTGGGGGCGTTCACCGGCAAACCATTCAACAACGCATTCGAGAGCGTCCAATGGGTTACCCCTGCTGCAATGTTAGACATGGACATTCTCGAAGGCAACCGTCGTGCGATTGAACTGTTGATAGAACATGAAGCCAACCACCGTTCAAATGGGGCCGAAGAGGCGGCATAGGATCCGTAAAGCTATCCTGCAATGGTATGGAACGTGCGGACGAGAACTCCCGTGGAGAAAAACCAAAAACCCCTATCGGGTACTTGTTTCAGAGATTATGCTTCAACAAACCCAGGTGCATCGGGTACTCCAGAAGTACCCTCAATTTCTCAGGAGATTTCCCGACTTCCCGTCCCTTGCACATGGACGGCGAAGCAATGTCATCCTTGCGTGGCGCGGCATGGGCTACAATAATAGAGCGGTCCGTCTCCATCTTCTCGCCCGTCAGGTCGTGGAAAAGCACCACGGAAGACTCCCGTCATCATATGAAGAACTGATTCAACTCCCGGGAATTGGAAGATGTACAGCAAATGCTCTTCTCTCTTTGGGAGGAAGGAATGCTGCAGCGGTAGTGGATATCAATGTCCGCAGGGTCTTTTCTCGCGTACCCTTTGCAATGGACACTACCGCAGACTTGATCCCGGAAAAGGTCGCATGGACAATTGCCGAGGAGTTGGTTCCCCGTGGGAATGCGTACACATGGAACCAGGCCCTCATGGATCTCGGAGCAACGATTTGCACCAAATCGGCGCCCAAATGTGGAGACTGCCCGGTTGCGAAATTCTGTTCATCGCGGAAGCATATGCGACCCATACGTGTTCGTTTATCTCGTTCTGAACCGTCGTACGGGGGCATACCGAACAGAATCCACCGCGGGAAGATTGTCGAGGAACTTCGGCGATTGAATGGGAAAGGAGGAATCACCCGCGAGACTCTTGGAAAGCGAGTTCTCACCAAGTACACTTCGCACAATGAAAAATGGCTGAAGGGCATTCTGGCCGGCCTGGAGAAAGACGGGCTTGTCAAAGCACTGGGAAAGAATGGAGAGCGGATTTCGCTGGCGTAACCGTATGTATGCGGACTTGCACATAATCAAGAATGAGTACTCGAAATACGAGGTGGCCATCCGTCAGCGACTGCAGGAGTTTGCCTCCGTTCCGAGCGATGAATACTTCTACGAACTTATCTACTGCCTTCTCACACCCCAATCGAGCGCGGTGAATGCTTCCAAGACAGTGGAAAAACTCCGAAAGGAACAATTCCAGAGGAAAGACTTTTCACCGGCCCCGATTCTGAGGAACAAATTACACTACATTCGCTTTCACAATACAAAGGCGAAGCATTTAACGGAAGCGAAGTCAATATTTGCAGAGATTGCCGCGATGCTGGCAAACGGTCACACGAACGAAGAGCAGCGATCGTGGCTTGTTGCAAATGTGAAGGGGTTGGGTTGGAAGGAAGCCTCCCACTTTCTCCGGAACATCGGACGTCGCGATATGGCGATCCTTGACAGGCATATCCTGAAGAACCTGAAACTCCATCGCGTTATCAAAAGCATTCCGGAGACACTCACGCCGAAACGGTACAGGAACATTGAGCGGCGCTTCCGCCGCTTTGGCGATTCGATTGGCATACCAATGGATGACCTTGACCTCCTCTTCTGGGCGCGAGAGACCGGACACATTCTGAAATAACATTTCAATCACTAAAGAGCATTCATGAAATACATAGTACTCGGGAGCGGGATGATGGGAAGTGCGATCGGGTTCGATCTCGCAACGCACAATCCGAACGACGAAATCATCCTCTGCGATATCAACCTCGCGAACGCAAAAAACACCGCTAAGAATATCGGGTCGAACGTTACCCCTCTTCGTCTCGATGTGAACGATCATAAAGAGCTCGTGCGCGTTTTCTCCGGGAGCAACGTTGTTATTAGCGCCGTCTCCTATTCCGTCAACTACCAGGTCACGAAAGCTGCGCTCCAGGCGGGCGTTCACATGTGCGACCTGGGGGGCAACGACGAGGTTGTCCAAAAGCAATTATCGTTGAACGACGATGCGGTTGCAAAGGGAATCGCCATCATCCCCAACACCGGACTCGCTCCCGGGTTGATCAACATTCTTGCCATTCACGCAACAAAGGAATTCGACGCGCTCGAATCGATCCATCTCCGTGTTGGCGGATTGCCACAGGTTCCCCGCCCGCCGCTGTACTACCAGATTGCCTTTTCTGTGGAGGGGTTGATTAACGAGTACGTGGAGCATGCGGAGATTATTCGCGACGGGAAGCTTCTCCATATCGATCCGCTCTCCGGGCTTGAGGATATTCAATTTCCGGAACCATTCGGCACTCTTGAGGCGTTCAACACATCCGGCGGACTCTCAACATTGACGCACATGCTGGAGGGAAAAGTGCAACATCTGGATTACAAGACCATCCGCTATAAGGGCCATTGCGAGAAGATGAAGACACTTCTTGACCTTGGCTTTGCAACCTCAGAACCAATGATGGTTGGGGGGAGCGTCAAAACCAACCGGGAATTTTTCACAGACCTCCTTCGCAAGAAGCTGGATTCCGGCGACAAGGATGTTGTTCTTGGCCGGGCAACGATTACCGGCAAACTCCAGGGAACCGAGAAAGCACTTGTGTATGAATTTGTCGATTATTATGATGATGAGCGACAGATCACCGCCATGATGAGAACCACGGCGTTTCCGACTTCCATTATTGCACAGATGCTTGCCAGAGGAACGATCGGCGCTCGTGGCGTGATGCCGCCCGAAGTATGCATTCCCGGCGATGAGTTGATCAAGGAACTTGCTTTGCGCAACGTAAAGATCACGAAAAAAGTCACTCAAATCTGGAGATAGCGATGCACCCTCTGACCGTTGAGATCATTACACGGGACACCACCGAACAACGAGAAGTGCGTCAACAGTACGTCCTGCGGACGAAACACCCCCGGTGGGAGCTGGTGAAAATCTTCTGGCACGCTTTCTTTCATCTCCAATTCCGATAGGACAGACCATCATGGCAGACACCAATTCATTCGACATCGTTTCCGAAGTCAACCTGCAGGAAGTCGATAACGCTATCAATCAGGCGAGAAAGGAAATAGGACAGCGGTACGATTTCAAGGGTTCAAAAAGCTCAATTGAACTGAATGGAAAAGACAAAATCCTTACCGTTCTTTCGGACGATGAGTTCAAACTGAAGAGTGTGATCGACATTCTCCAGAATAAACTCATCAAGCGAGGCGTTCCCGTGAAGGCGTTGGACTACGGGACTGTCGAACCTGCAGCGGGCGGAATGGTCCGGCAGCTTATTACTCTCCGGGTTGGCATCGCAAAAGAGGATGCGAAACTTGTGGTCAAAATGATCAAAGACACCAAGCTCAAAGTCCAGGCCCAGATCATGGATGACCAGGTGCGCGTCAGCGGGAAGAACAAGGATGATCTTCAGGCTATCATGAAGATCTTGCGGGAAGCAGACTTGAAGTTTGCAACGCAATTCACTAACTATCGGTAGATGATACCTCAGCGACGAAGTTATCACCGAACACACGTTCTCTTCCTTCTCGGATTCGTCGCGCTTCTCTCTTCGGTCGTTCTAACACCCCCGTTAACTTCACAGCAGGAGAATGTTTTTCGCGTTGAATTTGTCGACAAGCCGTCGGCATCGGGGACGATCGGGATTTTCCGCTACCAGGGACATGTCTACGGTTCGCTCGCAGACCTGGCAACACTCTTCGAATCGAACACGTACAGCAATCCGACCACGCAAAAATTCGAGCTGAAACATCCCTCCTACACAATCAAGGCTGCAGGAGGAAACCCCTTCGTCGTCGTCACCGATAAACGCAACGACCAGCAGTCAGTATACCAGTTGCCGCAGAGTACACGATTTGCGGCGGGCACATATTTCGTCCCGCTTGGTGCGTTTCTGCCACTTCTCTCATCCGTTTTCGACGTTCAGGCATCGGTTGATCTCACCGGAGGCATCGTGCGCTTTTCCTCCGTCCCGTCAACGCCGAAGTATGACATCTCTTCTCTCGTCATGGAAGAGAAATCGAACGGTATGATGATCCGTATTCCGGCGGCATCTCCTCTGGGTGAGTTTGAAAGCTGGATGAAGAATGACGGCTGGCTGTACATCACCATTGCAGATGCGAAGGCTGATATCGAAGCAATCAACAAGATCAAACCGATCGGTCTTGTAAATAAGATTGTTGCAATTCAATCCCCCACGTCACTCCAATTGACCTTCAAACTGAAAGGAAGAATCGCCGCGACAGAACTCCTGAAGGACGAAGCCACCAACGACATTTATGTTTCGATCAGGACACCGGGGAGTGAAGAACAGTTGTTGTTGGAAGCGAAACGGAAAGAGGTACAGGAGGGATTGCAGCGTTCGCGAAAGCGATGGGAACTCGACGTCGTCGTGATCGATCCGGGTCACGGTGGAAAAGACCCGGGTGCGTTTGGCATTTCGGGAACAAAGGAAAAGGACATTACCCTTGGCATTTCGTTGAAACTGGGAAAGCTCATTCAGAAGAAGATGAAAGGAGTCAAAGTCGTCTACACGCGGACGAACGATTCATTTGTGCCGCTATATCGCCGTGGACAGATAGCGAACGAGGCTGATGGGAAGGTCTTCATTAGCATCCACGCAAATTCTCTCAAAAAGCGACCGAGTCCGGTGCGAGGATTTCAAGTCTACCTGCTCCGGCCGGGACGGACGCAAGAGGCAATCGACATCGCTGAACGGGAAAACTCGGTAATTGAACTTGAAGAGGGTTATGAGCAGAGGTATCAAGAATTGACCGAGGAGAATTTTATCCTCGTCACCATGGCACAGAGCGCGTATGCGCGATCCAGCGAAATCCTCGCCAATATCATCCAAAGAGAACTCACCAACCACGCTGAACTGGAGAACAGGGGCGTGCATCAAGCAGGGTTGCAGGTTCTTGTTGGGGCATCCATGCCGAACGTTCTTGTCGAGAGTGCCTATCTCTCCAATCGAGCTGACGAGAGGATGCTCAAAGGAAGTGCGGGGCAGCAACGCATAGCCGAAGCGCTTCTGAAAGCCCTCCAGCAATACAAATCCGAGTATGAAAAGCTCTTTCGTGAAGGACAGGAACTGGGACAGCGGTAATGAAGAGTGGCGCCGAGTTATTTAAACTTGCGGTTGCCTGGGACTGGGAGCTTGACCGTGATTTTGTTGACTGCCTTGAGCGGGAAGCCATCAGCAAGGGGAAAACCTTCTACTCCATCTCCCACCACAACATCGATGAGACTCTCGCCAGACTCAAAGACGGTGAAATTCAGTTTGGGTCGTTTCTCGACCGCGCATCAGATGCGGACGCGAAATTTCTGCCGATCGTTCGCTGGCTCCAAAAATCAAACACGACATCGATCAACCCTCCCGAAAAACTCAACGCTGCGATAGACAAGGCGACGATGCATCTGGAGTTCCTCTCGAAAGGGATCGATGTCCCCTTCACAATTATTATTTCCCCCTACAATAAACGGAAGGAACTGGAGCTTTCGTTAAGCGACCTCGCCCACCTGGGGCGACCGTTTATCATCAAGCCGGCAAACACAACCGGCGGAGGCACGGGTGTTATCCTTGGTGCGGAAACATTGAAGGACGTCATTGAGACGCGCCAGCATCATCGGAATGACAAATACCTGCTGCAGGAGAGAGTCGTCCCTGATTATCTGGGAGGTACCAAGGCCTGGTTCCGGGTTTTCTCCGTTTTTGGCACCACCATACCCTGCTGGTGGGATGATACAACACATATTTATCGCAAGCTGACAGATGATGAGCGCGTCGAGTACAATTTATCGCCATTGCTCTCCATGACAAAGAAAATTTTTGAAGTCTGCGGGCTGGAATTCTTCTCAACGGAAATTGTCAGGACTAAAGAGGGAATGTTTGTTGCTGTCGATTATGTGAATGAAATCTGCGACATGCGCTTGCAGTCGCAACATCCAGATGGGGTTCCGGACGAGGTGGTTCATCAGATTTGCCGTAGGATCGCGGAGGAAGTCGATTGAAAACTATAGGTAGAACGAATACCTCGATATCCTTGATGTGACGCCTACCCCCGTCGGGGCTTGATCAAGCCTTTGTATATCTGGCATCCTGCCCGACTTAACCTTCCATCGGTTGAACTCCTCCGGAGTTCCGAAGGCCTTTGTGTAATCCATTACTACAACCTTGAAGCTCCTACGGAGCTTCCTCGCGAAACAGGAATACGGCTGAGGCGATGGATGAAAATTCGCCTCACATCCCCACATAATAGGACCCGAGCAACCCACGACCCCGAAGGGGTCGAACATTTGTAGATCGGATTAACGCCCCGAATCGCAACTCCGTAGGAGTTGAACGCCTCTAGAATATGGATTTCAAAGATTTAGGGATTCGGCGGGAGTCCCGCAAGGAGAAAAAAAAGGCCGGCAACCGCCGGCCTTTTGCATTCATCCGACTCATTTCAAGAGCATCATCCGCCGTGTCAATTTCTTTCCGCCGAACTCAACAGAATAGAAATACACCCCGGAGGAAGCTCCGACGCCGTCCCAAGCGACCGCATGAAGTCCGGCCGACAGCACCGACGCAGCAAGCGTCTTCACCTCTCGCCCAAGAATATCCCGTACAACAACCCGCACAAATCCTGAACCGGGAATCGAGAATTGAATCCTTGTTGTCGGATTGAATGGATTTGGGAAATTGTGCTGCAGTACGAAACCACTGGGGAGCGGATTCTCATGCCGCGAGTCCGTCGATACTTCCTGAAGTGTGATATTTATGGTCACCGTCGTGGGAAGTAGCCCGGCATATGCCAGGGTGAACGAAGGGCTCGGACCCGGTTGGTAATTCAACTTGACTGATTCAACCCGGTACGTTCCCGGCATCAGTCCCGGAAGTTCATACGAACCATCAATTCCGGAAAGAGAAGCGGACAACGCTTCACCGGTTGCGTTCGCAACGGCATACAAAAGAGCACCTTGCACGGGGAGGCCGGCGGAGGTGACGACTCCGCGGACGCGATTCAGCCCGCTGATCGTATCAGGTTGAACCGTGATATTGATCCCATCCACAACTCCGCCCAAGACAGGCACGGGAAACGCCTCCGAC
>QKGJ01000006.1 GCA_003251275.1 Ignavibacteria bacterium | reverse complement strand
GTTATCACCTTGATGTTCTTCTTCACGAGGACAGGAAGGATACCCTCCATCAAGGGAACGAGATCTTTCGCATAACCCAGACTCGGATCTTTGCGTTTTTGTTTTTGCATGATGGACATGGTCACCTCGGCCAGATAGTCCATCATCATATAATCGACCGGGCCTTTCGTCACCTGATCGTACGGGGCGTTCAACAAATCCCCCCAAAATCCCTGGCCACTTGCTATACGAATTTTTTCCTTCATTTCTCAAACGACACGGATATGCAATTCCTTCAATTGACGATCGTCCACCTCGCTCGGGGCTTCGTCCATAAGGGAAACCGCGCTTGCTGTTTTTGGAAATGCGATGACATCGCGAATGGACTTCATGCCCGTGAGAAGCATAACGATCCGATCGAAGCCAAAAGCAATTCCTCCATGGGGAGGTGCCCCATACTTGAAAGCGTTCAGAAGAAAGCCAAATTTCCTGTATGCTTCTTCCTTCTCAATTCCAAGCGACGTAAAGACCTTTTGTTGGAGAAGCGAATCATGAATACGGATTGACCCGCCGGCAATTTCGTTTCCGTTCAACACGAGATCATAGGCCCGGGCTCTCATTTTCCCGGGATCAGTTTCCAGAAGGGGGATATCGTCCGAGTGTGGCGACGTGAAAGGATGATGAACTGCAACGTATCGTTTTTCCTCTTCGCTGAATTCAAACAAAGGAAATTCGGTCACCCAGAGCATACTTTGCTTTGCCGCATCAATGAGGTTCAGGCGCCGGGCCATTTCAAGACGCAGCGTTCCGAGAATCGTATATGCTTTTGCCCATTGATCGGACACCAGAAGAACCAGGTCCCCCTCCCTTGCCCCCATGGCAGTTGCAATGTTCTGAACGGTTTCTTTCCCTAAAAACTTCTCAACGGCCGTTTCGAGTCCATTCTCGGTCCACTTGAAATACACCAGGCCGCCTGTACCCAAATTCTTCGTGAAGTCCACAAGTATGTCCATCTGATTCCGCGTCATTGTTGCCGCTCCCGGAACAACGAACCCGGCAACAACCCCGCCCTTGGCGACGACGTCTGCGAAAACCTTGAAGCCTGATTTTTCGACAAGATCGTTAATTGTGATGAACTCAAGCCCAAATCGGGTATCAGGCTTGTCGCTGCCGTACTTTTCCATCGCGGCCTTGTAGGTCAGGCGCGGCAAAGGCAGTGGAATGTCCATGCCGTGGATTTCCTTGAAGAACCGAACCATTAACCCTTCTGCAAGAGTATATACGTCCTCCTCATCGACAAATGACATCTCGACGTCAATCTGGGTAAATTCGGGCTGACGGTCAGCCCGAAGGTCTTCATCACGAAAGCACTTCACAATCTGGACATACCGGTCGAATCCGGAAACCATCAGGATTTGTTTGTACGTTTGCGGGGACTGAGGGAGGGCGAAAAACTTGCCGCGGTGCACACGGCTCGGCACCAGGTAATCACGGGCACCTTCTGGTGTGCTTTTCATGAGCACCGGTGTTTCGATTTCAACGAAATCCTGTTCATCAAAATATCGATGCGTTACCTGGTACATGCGACTGCGCGTAAGGAGGTTCTCTTGCAAGGGACGGCGGCGAAGGTCCAGGTACCGGTACTTCAGGCGAAGATCCTCGCCTGTCTCCAATTCGTCTTCAATAGGGAAGGGCGGAGTGTCTGCCTTGTTCAGTATGGTGAGTTCCTCGGCAAGGACGTCAATATTGCCGGTTGCTGTTTCGGGATTCTCGGTTCCTTTCGGGCGATGCTCAACAAGACCAGTTACCGAAATGACAAATTCATTTCGGATTTCTTTCGCCTTATTGTGTGCTTCGCTTTTGTGTTTTGGATTAAAGACAACCTGAATCTTTCCGTAGCGGTCACGCAAATCGATGAAGATAACTCCACCGAGATCGCGCCGGATATCAACCCAGCCGTTGAGCGTGACCTTCTTTCCGATATCTTGAATACGTAGTTCGCCGCAGGTGTGTGAACGCTTCCGAAATGACAACAACGAGGTCTCCGAAGGATGTATCGGTATAACTCAGTACTGATCAAACAGTTAAATGCGGTGCAAATATATGCAAAAATCAGTTGAGTATCAACGAAACGGGTTGAAAGGAAAATCTATCACTGACTATCTGTCTCTGATGAGACAAGCAATCAGGTTGATTGCTTCCCGCGTTCGATCAGTTGAAGCAAGCCTCTCTTCACCTGTGGCCATTCCTCAAAGAGTATACAGTAGTAGACCGTATCTCGCATTCGAGGTGTCCCAGCAACCATATGCATGCGGAGAGTTCCCTCTTCTTTGGCTCCGATGCGCAATAGGGCATCTCTCGAAGGGAGGTTCAGCGAATCGGTTTTGAATTCCACCCGAACACAGTTCATTTCTTGGAAAGCATGCACAAGAAGAAGAAGCTTTGCTTCGGTATTGATCCCGCTTCGTTCCCATCGTGGAGCCAACCACATCCAACCAATTTCAACACGTCTGTTGAAGAG
The DNA here is from genome assembly GCA_003251275.1 of Ignavibacteria bacterium. Taxonomy (GTDB): domain Bacteria; phylum Bacteroidota; class Ignavibacteria; order UBA10030; family UBA6906; genus SZUA-287. The sequence goes on along the minus strand of QKGJ01000006.1, from coordinate 2,574 downwards.
ATCAATATTGCCATACCTTGCCGATCCAACAACCATATCCTGTCCCTTTTGGAGCAACTGCAAATGGGATCGATTGACCTCGATTCCTTTCCTCAATAGCTCTTGCGACATACTGCTCCATGTGCCCTTCCGTTTCGGCCAGAAAGGGGGTGAACTTCCAGATCGATTGATCAAGTCCCACTGCCACAAGGGCTTCTTTGTGTTTCATGGATAGGGGAACAAACCGAACAAGAGCTCCTTCCAATGCTAGGCCTCTGTTTTGATCGAACGTATTCATATGATTCAATTGTCACGAGAGGTTCACGAGACAAATGTACACAATTGACTTCGCCACAGCAAGCGCACGCTGCGCCTTGACTCCCACTAGAGGAGTGTTTACCTTTTCCAACAAGTGGTCAACATTTGAAAGATGACTCAATGAATGCTCAGGAACGATCCATCCTCATTCAACAGGTCAAAGATCTCCCACGACAGGCTGAAGACATCGTAAAAGGCTTGACTGATGACCAGCTGAATACTCCCTATCGCGACGGGGGCTGGACACCCAGGCAGGTAATCCACCACCTGGCTGACTCACATATGAATGCCCTGATTCGGATGAAACTTGTTCTTACCGAAGACAACCCAACGCTCAAGACGTATGATCAGAATGCATGGGCAACTCTCGCGGATACCAATGAATCTATACACTCCTCTCTCTCCATCCTGAAAGGGTTGCATGAACGTTGGGGAATTCTTCTTGGCAAAGTGAAGGATTCCGAATGGAGCCGGAAGGCCATGCATCCAGAAAACGGCGAAATAACTCTCGAACAACTTCTCGTGATCTATGCACGGCACGGCGAGAATCATGTCGCTCAGATTTCAAGGCTTCGAAAAGCCAAGGGCTGGTAATGCTCTCCCCCTCTCGTTCGATCATCGTTTGGTTCCTGATCTGCTTCTTAATAATCATCTGGCTTCCCCTTCTCTCTGTTATCCGAATATTTGATAGGGATCCGGTCGCCTACCGGACCGGAAGAATGTTTCGTCGTCTTGGCAAAGCAATGACGCAGGTAAACCCGAGCTGGCAGGTAGTTGTTTCGGGAGAAATAATCGAAAACCCGCGGAACCCCTATGTTGTCGTCAGCAACCATCAGTCGTTGGCCGATATACCCATCATTTCCAACCTTCCATGGGAAATGAAGTGGATTGGGAAGGACGTGTTGTTTCGACTCCCGATAATCGGATGGATGATGAAACTTTCAAAGGACATTGCCGTCGATAGGGACGATGCGCGAAGCGGGGCGCGGGCGTTACTCAAGGCAAGGGATGTTCTGGCACAGCGCTGCTCGGTGATGATATTTCCTGAAGGAACACGATCGCGCGACGGAAGAATTTACAGATTCACGGACGGCGCGTTTCATCTGGCAATCAAAGCGCAGGTTCCTGTTCTTCCCATTGCGGTTGATGGCTCGTTCAATTGCCTCCCGAAAAATACCTGGCGATTTGGGGAACCGAGCACCATCAAAGTAAAAGTCCTTCCGCCTGTACCCACCCGGGGATTGATCTCTGCAGATCTTCCCGACCTTCGCGAAAAAGTCCGCTCTCAAATCGTCGCCCAAGTTGTGGAATGGCGCGGTGATGCGTTTTTTGACGTTGACGGGACGATTGACCTGCCAATGTTGGAAACAAAAAACCCCGCATGAGCGGGGCTTTTGTTCTTGTTTGGACACCACCATTACGCAACGTGTGGAACAATCTTATCTAATAAGTTCTTCTTTGGTACTGCACCCACAATCTGCTCAACAACATGCCCATTTTTAAAAACCATGAGTGTCGGGATACTCCTGATTCCATACTTCATGGATGCCTGTGGATTTGCATCAACATCCATTTTGCCGACCTTGAGTTTTCCGTCGTAGTCTTTGGCTATCTCCTCCACGATTGGGGCAACCATCTTGCATGGACCGCACCAGACAGCCCAAAAATCAATGAGAACCGGAGTCCCTGACTTCATTACTTCCGTTTCAAAGTTTTCATCCGTTATTTCGATTGGCTTCATGTTCCTCCTTGTTCAACAAAATTAAGTTTAGAAATCTCCTAGTTACTGGTAAAACGGACGGCCTGATCGCCCAATAGCTTTTTCGCTTCCCCGAGGAAGGCATCCGATGGCTCCACATGAAAGCGCCTCGAGTGAAATCGGCGCACCGTATCGGCCTCCATTACTGTCAAATAACAGGAACAGCTGCCTTCGTGCTGTTCCATTAATTGCTTCAATTTGATGATTGTTTCTTCTTTAAGATCACGAAGATTCATTGACAAGATAACACTTTTCGTAAACTTTTCCCTCACGCGCTCAATGGGAACGACCTCGTTCACGAGGATTTTCAGCGAATCTCCACTCAACTCACCTTTTCCAGTGACCATAACCATCGCGTCGGGCACGAGAATTTCCTGGTATTTTGAGAACGCGTCGGAAAACACGATGCACTCACACTTTCCTGTAAAATCCTCCAACGAGACGAACGCCATGGTATTATTGCGCTTGTCTATTTTCTTTTTAACCGTGGTAACAATGCCGCATGCTTTTACAGTTTT
>QKGJ01000055.1 GCA_003251275.1 Ignavibacteria bacterium | reverse complement strand
ATGGAGCCGGTTTCCAGTTATTAACAACGGATGCAAAACGTTTTGGCGCGCCGGCATCCATCCGAAAGTAGAGTGCAGGCTCAATCAGTTCCACTTCAATAATCGCAAACTCACTCTCGTCGTCGCGGACAAAATCAACGCGAGCGTATAAAGGGATCTCGGGAAGCGAACGCATCACCCGTTCTCCGCTCCGGATCAATGTTGCATCCGCCTTGACTGCTGTAATAATACCGCCATGTTCTTCCTGCACCCGAAAGTCGCCGTGCTTCGGCGTCTTAAGAATGGCGTGACTGAATTGACCGCCAAAATAAAAAAGGGAATACTCCCCTTCGGAAACAATATTCCTCATGAAGGGTTGTGCCATGTATGGTCGCGCCCCGAAGGTTCTCTCAAGCAGATCGAACGGCAGTATGCCGTTGTTCCTTGCAAGCCGAAACGTGTTATCAGCATTCGCGCTCACCACCGGTTTCAGAATAATTTCGTCAGATTGAAACTCATCGAAGAAGGACTCCACCATCTCCGCCGAGGTTCCCGGTTCACGCCACAGGGTTGGGACAATGTGATTCTCCTTCTCTTGCAAATCGCGGAGATAGGTCTTTTGAATATTCCATTTCACAAGCTCGATGCTGTTTTGAAGCGATGTACCGGAGGTCGTTATCGTCTCCAGCACCTGCAAGAATTTCTTCGCTTCGTGATGATAGTCCCAGGGCGTCCGAATGATGACCATGTCAAACCGGGTCCAGTCTTCCGGCTGCCGCCATGAGACGGTTGTAATATTCCAGCCAAACGACCTGAGCGGGGCGATGGCAAGCTCATCGTCGCTGACAAATCCATCGAGCGTATCCATCGATAGAAAAGCAGCGTGCTTCATTCGTGGGGTTCAAGCGTAAACGTCATCGTGGCGCGTTTCTCGATTTCGACCATGGATAAATCCTCGACATGTGTTGCAACGGTCCACGTATGCCCGAAGGGATCCTCTATCGAACCGGCACGATCTCCGTAGAACTTGTCTTCCACCGGTCGGACAATCTTCGCGCCTGCAAAGGTAGCCTGCGCAACTACCTTGTCAACGTCTTTCACATACAACAATAGACTCACCGGCGACCCCCCGAATGTGGTCGGCCCTTTGAATCCCATCTCTGGCACCTCATCGGCGAGCATTACGCGCGAATCGCCGATCTTGATTTCCGCGTGCCCGACCTTCCCCGTTGGATCAGCCATGCGCATCACCTCTTTTGCGCCGAACGCATTTTCGTAGAACGCTATCGCTTCAACAGCACCTTTGACAATGAGGTACGGCGTCACGGTGTGGTATCCAGCGGGAATGGCTTTGGGATTGGACTTCGGACTTGGTCTTGGCAGCCTTCGTTTCATACTCATAACACACCTCCCAGAATGTTAAGGCGCATCATCGTCATATTGCATGACGTTGGTGCGCCCCAAATGTACAACTTTTTCGTCAGAGATTGACGAACCTAATCTACTTTGCCGGCGGCGGAGGAAGTGGAACCGATGCGTGATCCAATATATAGACCCACTTTCCGTCCTTCTTTGCTTTGACGTCGGAGTATCTTCCCTCAAGTGTCATCGGTTCGCCACCGGGAGGAGTTACTGTTCCCTTCCATGTTCCGTAACCGATCACCATATCCCCCGCAACCATATATTCAGTGCTTGTAAGCTCCAACTTGAATCCAGGCATGGCTGAGAAAGTATGCGCAATACCTTCCTTTGTAGCCGCCCAACCTTTCGCCTGCATCGCATCAGGCGGATACGAAATGAATTCGGGGCTGTTCCAATAGGTCGCCATTACGGCATCGACATCACCTTTGTTATAGGCCTCCACAAATCTCTTGTCCAGATCCTTCGCTGCGGCAATCAACTCATCGGGATTTGCCGGTTTAGGAGCACAGCCAAACATTGTTAATCCTGTTGCAAGCAGCAGGATGGCGGAGAAAGTGCGTCTCATGGTACCTCCTTAATGATTGTATGGTATCCCCCAAAATTTTCAAAGGACGAGTGGGACATCTCCGAATGGATTTGTTTTTTTAGCGCGGGAAATCTCTGACCGATCAACTACTTGGTCAACATCATGCGCTTCACCTGGGAGCCCGCGCTCGTCTGGAGACGGTACAAGTAGACTCCGCTTGGGAGTGAAGCCAGCGCACCCGTCGCTGAGAACTGAATGCTATGTCTCCCGGCTTCGATGTTCTTATCGAGAAGGGTTGACACTTCACGACCGAGAATATCGAACACCGACAAGGAGACATGCTCGTCCCGTTCGAGTTCAAAGTAGATTGTTGTTGAAGGATTGAAAGGATTCGGATAATTTTGATAGAGCGTAAACGAATGAACCAATGGCCGAGGCTCAACGGAAACGCCCGTGGATATTTCCACCTGCATGTCGTCGAAATAAATCGTGCCGGCTCTGTCTGCGTTTGCCGTTTGCCGAACGACCAGACTGTTGAACGCGTTCACATCGCCCGGCAGGCTGTTCATCGGCACGGATTTGAACTCCCATCCGAACCAGTTGATAGGACCAAGATTCGCCATTACTGAATCGCCAAACAAAGTGCTGAACCAATACTCCAACGAATTGTTGCTCGCGTCGCCATAGACCCAGAGGCCCACCCAGCCATTGTTGACCTGGAGAGCAGGCGCGCTCTGATTCAGTATTCGGCAAACGCCACTCTGTGCGCCATTGAATCCGTAAATCAACTTTCCGGAAAATCCACCCGACTTCTTCCGGTTGGCCGAAATTCCAAATGAGGTTGTCGTTGCATCAATGCCAATCGTTCCCGGACTCGCTTGCGGCTGCTGCCACTGACCGCTGTTATCCTCGAAAGGATCGACGACGGGCCCCTGGGTTTCAGCCGAGGAACGAATGGTGAATTCGATTCTGGTTTCTTCCGTCGTCTCGTTGCCGAAAATGTCGCGAAGCCCCGGCCTAAACAAAAGACGATATCCGTGTCCGTATTGTAACGGTTGATTGGGTTGGAACGATACTCTTCCGGAATCATTCACATCAGCGTACAAGACGCTCCCAACGCCGAGTGAAGTTGTTGTGTCGGCCAGATCGTGGACAAGAACCCGTGTCGCGAAACTTGAGAAGATGACCGGTTCGTCGAAGCGAACCTGAAAAGCCATGTACGCGTTCACATCCGTCATGCCATTTGTAGGATAGGAAGTTGCCACCGCAGGTCCCTGGTTATCGGGAGGCGCCGTTGTAAATGTATATTGAAGCGGAAAGGGCAACATCCCTCCCCCGCTCGCTCTCGCACTGCTCGCAAGCGTGATCGTAAATGATGTTGACGTTGCTAGATAGCTCGATGGAGCAAACGTCAGCGTCTTCCCGTCTGTTGACCACCTGAATGTTCCGGAAACAGTTGGTGAAATCGAGAATGCGCCCTGCGTTGAGAACAACTCCATCTCGCGATCGAACGTTATGGAGACTTCGCGGTAGATCGGAACATTCTGTTGATTGTCCAACGGCAAATGACTGACGATCGCTGGCGGCGCAGAGTCAGCAACGATGAGTGAGAGGAGGTAATTCCAGTTCCAAAACTGACCGGGATCAGTGTGATTATTGCAGCTTGTCCATCCAAGTTGCGGAAAGATCACTGGCTCCGTCCACACGTTGTGGCCGACAATGCGAAGCCGATCCTTTGCAATCCCATACCGGTCGCACAAATGCCGGACGAGCAAAGCCGACGCTTGATACATCACTGGAGTAAAATAACTGGGCTGGTTGACGTACCCTTCATGCTCGATGCCAATTGTCCATGGATTCCAGCAGACCACATGCCATGCTTTGTCCGATTCGCGAACGAGTTGTTTTAGGAATCCATCGGCGCTACGAAAAATATAGTGTGCGCTCGCCTGTGACGCAGGATTCTGCAGCCATGAAACAGAACCAGCAAAGGAACCTTCGGTATCGTGTATTACCACATGCGTAATCGGACTTCCTGCCCGCGAGCTGTAGTTCGGACTCGGATCCCAAACGGCCGGACCGTAATCCTCACTCTGCGGCGAGAACGAGAATCTTTCTGCAAAGTCACGTGCAATCAGGTCTTCGATCTCTTCTGTGGAAATCCTAGACGGAGCTATGACGATTCCCCAATCATTGTATCCTTCTTGCAGCACTTTATAGACGCTGTAAACGTAATCGCCCTGGACATTCCGTTGGGGAATTCCACTGTAACGGGCTACCGTCTCCGCCCATGACAAGAGGTTGTCGGCTCGCGGTGTCGAAGGGAGCGATTTCGCAATCGAAGATAGCAAAGCTGCCGCGCCACGGATATTCTGCGCGGCGTTCTCTTTAAGCTCATCGGGCTTGCTCGTTATTAGCGAAGCGGCCTGGATTAAGCTATGGCCGAACCAATTGTCATCGCGCAAACCCATAACTCCGTACGCTGGCGGCATGTGACGATCGGATTCGCTGACAACCTGCTCGGGAATGATCTGTGTCCAGCGGCTTTCTGCAAAGGCAATTGCCTGGAGGATTTCGGCGGGAATACCAAATTCATCGGCTGCTGACTGGAATACAGGGCCGAGGTTCTCTTCTGCAGCGCTGATGTGTACAGGAGTCAGCAGGATGAATAGAATCGCGACGGCAATCGGCAAGCAGCGAAGGACAATCATTAATACTCCGGTTTAGACAATGACTATTTTAACAAAAGCATTTTCGATGTCGCGGTGAAGTTCCCTGCCCTCAAAACCACGAAGTACGTTCCTGATGGTTCATTCGAGCCATCCCACAGAGCGGTGTATCGTCCCGGCTGGACTTCCTCATTCACGAGTTCGGAAATCTCACGACCGAGGAGGTCATATACCTTCAACGCAACATGCTGGTTGAACGGCACCGAATACGGAATCCTCGTGATTGGGTTAAACGGGTTCGGGTAGTTTTGTCCGAGCTCGAACCTTGTCGGCAATGTGCCATCGTCGGCAACACTCGTCGACATCATCGTGCGGAAGCGACGGAGCGGCGCCCAGTTGCCGTCTCCATAGGCGGTATTATGCCCGCGTACACGCCAGTAGTATGGAGTGAAGTAGTTGAGATTTGCAAGCGCAAAGGA
>QKGJ01000376.1 GCA_003251275.1 Ignavibacteria bacterium | reverse complement strand
AGGCGCTGTACAATACATCCTTAATGCCTTCCTGGATGCGATCGATTCGGGCCATGATCACCCCCTGAATAGTCGTGGGGACCACTCCCTCCATGTCCGGATTCAGTATTTCCACTTTTCTTGCTCGCACAGCAATCACTTTCCGGTCGAGCAGCGTCTTGAGCATCTCTTGAATGAAGAACGGATTTCCCTCCGACCGAACAAGGACGAGATCGGCAACCTTCTCGGGGATTGCATCAACGTCCAGGCGAAGCTTCATCAAGATGATCGCATCCTCTCTGTTGAGGCGATTGAGATCCAGCAGCTGTCCAAAATCGAGAATCGACTTCTGGTGAACATACTCATCGCGAAACAGCGCCACAATCAACCCGGGGACACTCGTGGTGTTCGCAAGTATGTATTCGAGCAATTCCTGTGAAAATTTGTCGATCCAGTGTAAATCCTCGATAATGAAGAGCGTCGGACGGCGCGCTGCAAATGTGTTCATCAGCTTTGCAATTGCCTCAAAAATCCTCTTCTTTCGGAAGTGCTCTTCTTCAAGAAGAATCTGCTCGTACCTCAATGAGAGCAAAGTGGCAAGATACGGCTCGTGTTCCTCCAATGAAAAGAACTGAACCAACTCGTGCAGACGGATACGCGCTTCCAGTTCCGATGAATCGAGACCCAGCTTCAAGAGACCTTTGAGAAGCGTGTTCCAGAGATAATAGGGAGTGTTGACTTCAAAACTGGAACATTTCCCCTCGATCGTCGCAATCCCCTGCTCCTTTGCCATCTTCAGGATTTCTATTTTCAAACGGGTTTTCCCAACACCAGCCTCGCCGCGAATGAAAAGGCAGGTATGTTTTCGTTTCAGAACCTGTTCCAGAGCCTGGGAAACCTGTCGCTTTTCCTCCACCCTTCCAACAAATTCGTCGCGGGCAATAATCGGTTTACGTGTAACCTCGGCCTTGAGCGACTGCACTTTATACACGGAGACCGGGTCGAGTTTCCCTTTCACCGGCGTGGCAACAGGGCCTTCAGCGATCACCAGGTTTGAAACCAGTTTGAACGTCTCGGAACTCATATAGATCTCACCTGGCGGAGCAAGCTCCACAAGCCGGGAAGCGAGATTCACGGTATCTCCGAGGACAGAGTAGTTCATTCGCAGGTCGCTACCGACATTACCCGCGATGACCATTCCCGAATGGAGTCCCACATGGAGACTCAACGGCGCCGGCAGGGGAGTATCGGAGAGGGCGTTGTAGCGTTCGATATCGTGAAGCATTTCCAGCGAACACCGGACGGCGCGTTCCGGATCATTTTCATGCGCGAGAGGTGCGCCAAAGATCGCCATGATGCCATCACCAATGAATTTATCGATGGTGCCTTCATACTTGAGAACGGTGGAGATAAGGCCACGGAAGCAATCGTTGAGTACGGTGGAAACAACTTCCAAATCAAGTTTTTCGGAAAGGGCGGTAAATCCAGTGACGTCCGCGAAAAGGACAGTCACGTGTCTCCGTTCGCTTTCGATCTTCTTACCGGCCGTTAGAATCTTCTTTGCTAATTCGGCTGGAATGTAATCCTGAAGAAGAGAAAATCGATCTTCCGTCCTTTTTTGGTCGGGGGTAAGCCGGTCAATAATGGGAGCGCCACAATTCAGGCAGAAACGAGCCTGCAGAGGAAGCTCGGTGGAACACAAACTACATCGCATACATACGTTCCTTTGCTCTCCGATTCATCATGCTCTTCATGGGACAAGAATAGTGAAGGTTTCGACAGGTTGCACTATTTATCACACAAAGCAACCATCACCTGTGCGAAAGGTCTCAACACGATGCAGCCTGCGGGTTTGGGTGTCTCGTCATGAGTCTCGAACGGACGTTCATAACTGCGGACTTAATATATCCCGACATTTGATGAGAATCAAGCGATTCACGAATGGAGTTTGTTTTGAGTAAGGTTGAGAGTCGGTTGGAATTCCGTATTGAACTTCGGATATTAGTAGGGAAAACAACGAGTTTCCTTGTATTCCTGCTTTGATAAACCTGTCTAATCGGGGGCACGCCGCCATGGCCGCAAATGAGAAGGAAGATGGTACAGTGAAGGGATCCAGCCGTCGTGGAAAACGACCGCGCAAGCGAACACGGCCCCGTCGCTCAGCCGACCAAGGCTTGCAGCCGCTGCCGGCAAGCATTGATCCAGCTTTGTATATCAATCGTGAATTGAGTTGGCTTGAGTTCAACCAGCGGGTGTTGGATGAGGCAAACGACCCATCGCATCCATTGCTGGAAAGAATCAAGTTTCTCTCCATCGTCAGTTCAAATCTTGATGAGTTCTTCATGATCAGGGTTGCCGCGATCAAAGAACAGATTTTTGCCGATCTGGTCGAATACTCACCCGATGAACGCATCCCCTTGCAACAACTGAAGAGCATCCACCAGCGTGCCGCCGCAATGATGAGAGATATGAGTCGCTGTTTCTGGAAAACCCTTCATCCATTGCTTCAAGAATCTGGAATCCACCTCCTCCGCTTCCAACACCTCTCCTCCGATGAGCGATCGTCACTAGAACTCGTGTTTGCGAACGAGATTTTTCCCGTTCTCACACCGCTGGCGTTCGATCCGGGCCATCCATTCCCATACATCTCAAATCTGAGTCTCAATCTTGCTGTCGTGGTGACCGACCGCAACGGGATCGAGAAGTTTGCCCGCGTCAAGGTGCCCGATGTGCTCCCGCGACTTCTTCAGGTTCCGACAAAAGAGAGAAGCACCCGAACAAAGATGGTATGGCTGGAAGACGTGATTGCCAATAATCTTGGCATGCTCTTCCCGGGAATGGCTGTGAAGGAAGCGTACGGCTTCCGCGTTACCCGCAACGCAGACCTCGAAATTCAAGAAGACGAAGCGGAGGACCTCATCCGGTCGATTGAAGAGTCCATCAAGTTGCGTAGGTTTGGTTCAGTGGTACGGGTTGCTGTCGAAAAAACAATGCCCCAGCGAATCAAGGACATTCTTGTCGAGAATCTTGAAATAACTCCGGATGACGTGTACGATATCGAACCGCCGATGGGACTAGGACACTTGATGGAATTGATGAAACTCCCCAGACCGGAGCTGAAAGATCCTCCACATTACTCCGTCTCACCGTTTACGGACGATGATCCGGAGGCGATTTTCAGTTCGTTGCGGCAACGGGATCTGCTTCTCCATCACCCGTATGATCCGTTTCTTCCTGTCGTGCAGTTCCTCACCGCAGCGGTGAATGATCCAAATGTCCTCGCCATCAAACAAACGCTTTACCGGATTGGGAGCGAATCTCCTTTGATTGCACTTCTCATTCGTGCGGCGGAAAGCGGGAAACAGGTCGCCGTCCTTGTCGAGTTGAAAGCACGCTTTGATGAAGAGAATAACATTATCTGGGCGAAGCAGTTGGAACGCGCGGGAATTCATGTTGTGTATGGACTCGTGGGATTGAAAACACATGCGAAGATGGCGTTGGTCGTCAGGCGGGAACAAAATATCCTTCGTCGCTATGTTCACCTCGGAACCGGGAATTATAACCCGTCCACCGCACGGCTGTATACTGATTTCAGTCTCCTCACATGCCGTGAAGACATCACCCGCGATGTCGCAGAAGTTTTCAATTACCTGACTGGCTACTCGACACTGACCGAATATGAAAAACTCTGCGTTGCGCCAATCAACCTTCGATCCAGGCTAACCGCACTCATCCAGCGAGAGATTGATCATGCAAAGTCCGGAAAGCCAGCGCGATTGATTTTCAAGATGAATGCGTTGACCGACATCGCAACGCTAAGCTTGCTCTACACTGCTTCCGCCGCTGGAGTACAGATTGATCTTATCGTTCGCGGTGTGTGCTGCATCCGACCAGGAGTAAGAGGTTTTAGCGAAAATATTCGCGTGCGAAGTATCGTAGGAAGGTTTCTTGAACACAGCCGCGTGTATTACTTCGAGAACAACGGTAACCCGGAAGTCTACCTGAGTAGTGCGGATCTTATGGGAAGGAATCTGGATCGACGGGTTGAACTTCTGTTTCCGGTAGAAGACCCAACCCTCCGCGATATCGTCAAAGGTGAAGCGCTCGACGAAGGACTGACTGACAATGTGCGCGCCCGGACTTTGCAATCAGACGGTTCTTACACCCGATCTGCATCTCTCAATGGGAGTCCCGCACTGGACAGTCAAATCCGGTTGATCATGGCAAGACAAAAATCGCAACGAACAACGCAACCCTCAGATCAAACGGCGTCTTAGTCTAATCATCCCCATCATGAAGTTTGCCGTCGGGAAACGATCTCCTCAACTATTTCAGCAACACCATTTTTTTCCTATCAGTGAACCTTCCAGACTTCAGCTGATAGAAATAGATACCTGAAGAGAGCCGGCCTTCGGACTTCGATGTTGCATTGAACCGGACCTCGTAAGATCCAGCCTTCTTGAATTCATGTACCAGCGTTGCAGTCTCACGTCCGGTGACATCAAAGACATTCAAAGTGACTTCACCGTCTTCAGGAATCGTATATCGAATCACTGTCGATGGATTGAAGGGGTTGGGGTAATTCTGCTCCAGTAAAAAGCTCGCAGGGGTGTTGCCAAATTCACCACCGACCGACGTAGGTCCGCCATTCAAATAAATCTCTCGAGCACGAGAAGCGTGGAGCATTAGCTCGGGAACATTATGTGCGGCAACGTATGCGAACACAACCTCAACGGTGTCGGGATTAGGTCCTGACGATGGGCGAATCGTAAACGGACCGCACCCAAACAATACTCTTGGTTCGTGGGTGCTACTTGGCGATTGTATTACACCGGAACCTAGAAGATTGTATCTAGTCCCATCGGAATTCGGGCTCTGCGGGCCCGGGTACCATCGAAAAGTCACCCTAAGTGGATCAATGGAAGCAGAAGTCGCAAGCAGGCTAATGCCCACTGGTGGAGCCACCAGGGCCGAGTCATAGACAAATGCAGTTGGTGGATTTCCGAAGTAGTCGGCGATGTTTCGTAAGTAGTAATTAGGTGGCGATATGGGGTTAGTGTTAAACTCGTTGAAAGAACCGACATAAGCGCTATCAATTTGTT
>QKGJ01000106.1 GCA_003251275.1 Ignavibacteria bacterium | reverse complement strand
GTTTATGCCCTCAAGAACAACCGAGCGTCCACGCTCAAGGATAAGAGAATCTTTCCCCAGATCGTCAAACGCGAGCTGTGGGTTCGTCCCACGGGCCACCTCCACACCATCAATGACGCCTCCCCCATCGCTGTCAGGTTTCAGCGGATTGGTTACATACTTCTTCAGTTCATCCAGATCACTCAACCCATCGTCATCGGAATCTGATTTGTTCGGGTTTGTCTTGTAGAGGTTTACTTCATCCCAGTCGGTCAATCCGTCGTTGTCGGAGTCCTTGTTCCATGGATTTGTATTGAGCTTTGCTTCCTCGCCATCCTTCAACCCGTCGCCATCGGTATCCGCTTTGATCGGGTCGGTATTGTAACGCATGATCTCGTCCCCATCTGAAAGACCATCATTGTCAGTGTCCGTCTTGAGCGGATCTGTCTTATACACGAGCACCTCGTCCCCATCGGGGAGCCCATCGCCGTCGGTATCGGAAAGAAGGGCGTTTGTTCCATATCGAGTTACCTCTTCACCATCCTTTAACCGATCTCCATCGGAATCGACAAGACGCGGATTTGTTCCGAGAGATCGCTCTTCATTGTTGGACAGTCCATCCCCATCATCATCGTCCGAATCACTGTTGCCAAAATAGAAATTCAGGCCGACTTTCAGAGAAAGAAATGCGTCCGGCGATTGGAACTGAAAGAGATCGGTTTCGTCGTTCGTTATCTGGTAGCTCAATGAACCGAAGACTCCTACATTATCATTTGCTGCATATTCAACAATCAATCCGAAGGGAACAAGCAATGAGACATCCGATTTACCATCAGGCACAATCTCACCGGTGTAATATTTTCTCTGAAAGAAAAGAGCGCCGATGCCCGCAGAGAGGGTTGTCGATACTCGCTGGCCGGGAGTGAGATTAAAATAAGAGACGAGTGAAACAGGCACGGACTCTAGACGCAGGTATTCATAAAATCCCGGGTACGCGGGGTCTTGATTTCCTTTGAGAACCTCAAAACCAGAAACGAAGCCCAGGGAATACGAACGAGTAAATCCGTATCGTACTGACCCCTCGAATCCAAAGGCCAGCGGATGCTTGTTGAAATCGTTGATCCAGGAATTGATCCCGCTGCCGATCCCGACCGCCCAACGGCCATCTTTGTTCTGTGTATGCACAGGACTTGACAGCAATTCTGTCAAGAGAACAAATAAAACAAAACTACGAACGGTGATATTCCTCATCAGAGATATCCTCATCGCAAGATCTTTACCGTGCACTTTTTCCTGACTCCATACACGATTGCGGAGAAACTATCTCATTTGGTATCCAAAGTCAAGACGTTGACTTTCGAAACGCAAATACCTAAATTAGTGCCCCAAAATGTGAAATTTGCCCCGTCGTCTAATGGCAAGACTGCAGATTCTGGATCTGCCTATCGAGGTTCGAATCCTTGCGGGGCAGCAAGCATTGCGGATGAGAAGGTCGGATGATTCAGAACTGAGTTGCTTTATAATCCGCAATAACGATTTCGAATTCCGATATTCTTCTCGGCCTTATCGTCTAACGGTTAGGACGGAGCCCTCTCAAGGCTCAAATACGGGTTCGATTCCCGTTAAGGCTACTATTCCTATTTCATCTGCGCCCGTAGCTCAACTGGATAGAGCACCAGCCTACGAAGCTGGGGGTTAGGGGTTCTGGGACGCTCCATTCACCGATTTCTCACCTACTGTAAACGGAATTGCTAACCGAAAGGTGATGCAATGTCCGGCCTCTCGAAGCTCTTTCTGTTCCGACGCAACAATGGTATCTACTATATCGGCTACTTCCAGGATGGCCGTAAACGTTGGAAGTCGACCGGCTGCAAGCGCAAGACGGATGCACTGAAAGCTCTCACCAGGTTCAAAGAATTTTTCCGCATAAGACCAGCTCCTGATGAGAGCTGGGTCTCGCACAAGTTCAAGTATTACGTATACGCACTCCGATTGACTGACAACAGGCTTCACTTCCATAGTCTGCGCCACACCTTCGCCAGCTGGCTGGTACAGGATGGAGTGAGCCTCTATTCCGTGCAAAAGCTCCTGGGGCATTCATCCAACAATGTTACGCAGGTCTATGCCCACCTGCAGCCGGAACAGCTGCATAGCACCGTGGAACGGCTACAGATTCATATCTGAAATCGGTAGTACCCTTTGACATTGTTGTCCCCCACTCCTAACTTATCCTATGACGGGAACGGCTCCCCGGTATCCACCTCTCTCATGTAGGAGGGTGTCAATGTGCGATACCAACCGTTCCCGTCAGTTTCTTCGAGTCATTAAATGTGTGTGAGCCCATGTTCTTCGTCAAGCCAATCACATTCAGAGATTCGCTAACTTTTTGCAATAGTTAACATCCTCACCGGAAGAAGGCGACCTCGAGCTTGGCCGAGGCTAACGGATAGACAGGCAGGAAAACAGAATAATACAAGGGACCCTCTTGATGGCAGTGAACACAATCCACATGATCGAGCGCCTATCCAAGCTGCCGGCTTTGGCCGACATTCCACGCAAGCAGCTCCGGTGGTTGCTTGACAATGGAGAGGTCCACAGCGTCGAAGATGGCACTACATTCCGTGGGACGGGTGAGGAACTCATTGGGCTCTTCCTGTTGATCTCAGGGCGTTTCTCCGTTCGAGTTAACCAAGGCGGAGTGGAGCGGGAGATCAGAGAGGTAACCTCGGGCGGAGTCACGGGCTATCTGCCATACTCGAGAATGACCGCCCCTCGAGGTTATGTGGTGGCTGATGGGCCGGTTGAGTTTCTGTTCATCCGACTCGACGATATCACCGAAATGACGCGCGAGTGCTATGACTTCACGGCGATCTGCGTCCACGAGATGATTGACCGGGCCCGGGTTTTCAAGTCCGATGACAAGCGACAAGAGAAGATGGCGGCCCTCGGGCGCCTGTCTGCGGGCCTGGCCCACGAATTGAACAACCCTGCATCCGCAGCTGGTCGCGCGGCGAGGGAATTGGATACCGCTCGAAAGGAGTTGGTGGCGGCCACCCGCGAGCTTGGCGTAGCAAGCCTTGAAGGTAAGCCGTTGGAAGCACTCCGGTCGTTGGAGTCGGTGGCACAGAAACCGCCTGGCAAGCCCCTTTCACCTCTTGGTCGTGCCGAGCTCGAGGAGCGGGTGATAGAGTGGCTGGATGAGAAGAAGATCGACACCCATCTGGCATACCCTCTCGTTGAATCGGGAATCACGGTTGTGGAGCTGGACGCGGCGGCTCCCGCTTTCGGCGCCGTGCAGCTCCCGGTGGCGCTGAGATATCTTGGAGCAAATCAAACCGTTCGTGGGTTGATTGACGACATCTCGTCAGCGACCGATCGGATTCACACGCTGGTGGCAGCAGTGAAGAAGCACACGCACATGGATCGTTCGTCGGCAGCCGAACAGACTCGACTCCATGAGCACCTGGCGGACACAGTTACGCTCATGAGCGCCAAGGCTGCTCTTAAGGGCGTTTCGGTTGAGGTCAGAGTCGAGGCGGACCTACCCCCGATTGAAGCATCGGTGGCAGACCTAAATCAGGTGTGGATGCATCTAGTCGACAACGCAATAGACGCGGTGGGTGAGTCAGGCAGAATCACCATCGACGCAGAACGGGACAGAAACAGCGTCGTTGTACGGATCGTCGATAACGGGCCGGGGATCCCCAAAGAAAATCAGGAACATGTGTTCGAGCCCTTCTTTACAACCAAAGACGTCGGAGCGGGGCGCGGGCTCGGACTTGACATTGTACGAAGCGTGATCCTCAGCCACCGGGGCACCGTCGATGTGACCTCAGTCCCGGGCCGTACTGAATTTCGCGTGTCGCTCCCGGCATGTGGATTTGAGGGGCAGGGCGGCTGACATCGTGTGCTGTTGAATCCACCATAGTACCTGCATTGACTACGAAATTGAAATGTTGATCTCTGGGAGGTCATGATGTTGCTCGTATCAGGCCAACACCAATAATCAAAACCAAGTCGATGATGATTGTGCTGGATCAGTCATCGGTTATCGGCCTCATTCCTCATCCGCAACTGTTGGGAAGGCGGTAGGGCATTTATTGGTAAGGTTGATGAAGCACCACCCTACCCTGGTGCAAAACCAGCTTTTTTGATTGGAGATAAAATTGAAAACAGGGAATTGATGAGAGATCTAATTGGGATAACCGAGAGAGAATTATCCATACCTAAGCCAAAGAAGAAAGGCGTGAAGAAAAGAAGGACAATGCGATGAGAAAAGCGACCCACCGGTAGTGGCAAGAAAGTAGAAGCAACTGACTCTCACGGTGATATACGGAAACTTTCCGTGCTATATCACGGACAGTGTTGGCATAATCAGATGTTAGGCGCTGAGCGTATGCGTCGCTTCATGTAATGTGTGGTCGCTCGGCTGAGACGGCAACACCGTTTGATGAATACATGAACATCAGAGGGAATAGGGCATCTCTCATTTCGATCGGCATTCCCTTGATTGGAATTCCGCTACTCTTCGCTATCTCCGCGCCCATTGCAGAAGCTTTGGGTGACAGTGAATGGGGCTGGGGAAGAATGCTCATCTTGTTCGGAGGCTGCTCTATTCTGGTGGCAGCGGGACTTGGATTTGCCATTGCAGCATGGTATCGAGAAGAGAGCAAGAAATTGGCGTTGCTGGGGACGCTAATCAATCTTGCGCCAGTGGCCTATGTAATCTTTAGCGTGACCTCCTGACGTTTGGCGCGCCTAACTTAGGGGTAGACAGGTATGACACTCGAACTGATACTATTGATCATCTCGGTTGCCAGCTCAATTGTGTGGAGGTACGTCTTCTTCCTTGGCCCCACCGAAGCGGCCCGACGTATATTCATCGTAAGTAGTCTCCGATCACGCTCATTCGCTGAGCTTTCGACTAGCCATGATGCCATAGTGGAGTCAGGCGGCCACACCTTTCCTGCCCACTGAGACCCCCACGTGCTAAGAGGGATCGAGGCCGGACTCGTGATTGAATTCGATGTCCATCCATCTCGCTTTTTCATCACGGTCTCCGAGTCTGAGTTCATCTTTGTCAGGAACGCTGAACATTTGGGAGAGATTCAGGCAACATTGACAAATTCTAACGA
>QKGJ01000109.1 GCA_003251275.1 Ignavibacteria bacterium | reverse complement strand
ATTGTTCTCACAGGCGGAATGGCAACGTCGGATACACTGCTCGATCTGATTCGTCCGGGAATTGAATTCCTTGGTCCTGTGCTCACCTACCCGGGTGAGAATGAACTGCGCGCGCTCGCCCAGGGCGCCCATCGGGTTCTTTCCGGAATGGAACAAGAAAGTGTTTATTGATATGGAGGATTTGTGATACGCGATTTCCAACACTTGCTTACATACGCAAAGAAGGTTAAACCGAGGAGGGTCCTGGTCATCCATCCATCGAATGAGGAAACGTTCGGTGCGATCAGGAGCGCTCTTGAGGAGCTTTGTGTCAGGTTCGTCTTGGTCGGAGATGAGAAGACAATGCGCGCAGCGTTCACCAACGAACAGTTGGGACGAATGGAGCTTGTCCCTTGCCCGAATGTGCAGTCATCTCTCTCTACTTCCATCAAACTCGTTCGAGAAGGCGCGGTCGACATCCTGATGAAAGGAGGCGTTGACACATCAACGATGATGAAAGCAGTCCTGAAGGAAGAAAGTGGACTGAGGGTCGGAAGACTTCTTACGGATATCTTCGTTCTCGAGTTTTCACACAACGATGACCATCGCTTTGTAATGATCACGGACGGCGGAATGACCCTTGCGCCTGATCTTCCGAACAAGGTTGAACTCATTCGGAACGCAGTGGAGGTTGCTCACGCTCTCGGAAACCGAAAGCCAAAGGTAGCTGTTCTCTCGGCAACGGAGTTCGTTCTGCCCAATCTTCCTTCAACATTGGACGCCGCTGCTCTTTCCAAGATGAATGAGCGTGGACAGATCAAAGGATGCATTGTGGACGGCCCCTTTGCCCTTGACAACGCGATCTCCCCGGAAGCGGCAGCCGAAAAAGGTATCAAATCTCCCGTCGCCGGAAACGCCGACATTCTCCTCGCCGCCAATATCGAGTCTGCGAATAGCCTGGCCAAGAGCACCACCTACTTCGCCAATCTCCCGCTGGCACACGTAATTGTTGGTGGCAAGGTGCCTGTGCTCATTCCATCGCGCGCGGACAAAAAAGATGCGAAGCTTCTTTCAATCGCATTGGGGGTCATCATGAGCGATTGGGCAGCACGAAACCCATCTTTTGCCTGACGGTTCGACCAATCCGTAACATTGTCCAATCTTTTCTCCCTCAAATCCCGTCGAACTCGCTTCCTGATTTTTTTTGATCAGCGCGTGATTCTTCAACGACTTGCATTCAGTGCTGTGCGAGGTAGATTATCTGGAGTGGGACTGAGTGAGATTAGATTTGAAACTGCACATGCCCTTCGTCATCAGGTAGTGAGGTTTATGAACCGATTTTGCAAAGAACAATAAGGTGGATTATTTCTGCCTACGCACGCGCCTCAGCTTAACCAGGCGCAGTAATACCCCAAGAGATCACGATTGATCCTGTCCACTCATAGTCCCACCATCAATTCTGTCACACCTTTTCCGAAAATTTTCCCTATCTTTCTCTCACGTAGCCAAGTCCCGGGGCGGTCCGGGATAAGCACACTATAAAGAGGATAATGTATGAAGCAGTTCGCAATTGTGACGATTTATTTAATCACCCTCATTGGCCTCATTGGCTGTTCTGATGACCCGCCCAGCGTCCGCATCGTGAATCAGAACGCGAACAAGGCAAACGTGCAGGTGAAGCCTCTTTCCGGAACCACGATCAACATCAACGACGTGCAACCGGCAACAGCATCGCCATTCCAGGATATTCCGGAAGGAACGTACGAGCTAACGGCAGGGGTCCAAAATGAATCGGTCTCCGCAATGGGTGCGTTCAATGCGACGAATAACAACAATTACTCAGTTGTCATTTTGCCGACTTCGCCACCAACACTGCGCGTCGATACCCAGGGCAAATAGTTATTCCGCCACTTAATCGTGGACGGCCAAGAGGTTGCTTCCACTCGCAACGCCATTCTTCGCGATTCATGCCTCAGGTGTGGTGAAACGGATAAAGCGGTCGAATGTCTCGATATTGGAGAGAACCTTACGTCGTCCAGCGCAGAGGAAATTCTCATAAAAAAGCAGCTAAAGGGCCCGGCTCTCCCCGCGGTTGATTTTCTCCCCTAATAGGAATACATTTTTTTCAGCCTTAGGACTCGCACATCCCCTGTGCACCCACGGCTCAAGCTCTCAGCTTATCGATCAACACTCCATCTCACTATCGTTTTTATTATGAAATTCTCCTTCGTCGCATTGTTGTCGGCCGTGTTAATCAACTTCACGTTCGCGAAACAACCGATAGTGAAAACGGGAATCGAAGTTCTCAGGGACCAAAAATTCGACATTCTGGTTGGAAAGCGCGTTGGACTCATTACGAATCCGACGGGCGTGGATTCCCGATTGAAATCAACGATTGATATTCTCAAGGAATCCGGCATGGTTCAGCTCGTGGCGCTTTTCGGCCCTGAACACGGAGTGCGCGGTGAATATGCGGCCGGCGACAAAGTGGAATCCCGTATCGATGAGAGGACGAACGTCCCCGCGTACTCGCTCTATGGTTCAAACCGAAAACCAACTGCGGAAATGCTGAAGGACGTCGACGTGCTGGTGTATGACATACAGGATATTGGCGCACGTTCGTACACGTATATCAGCACCATGGGGCTTGCCATGGAAGCAGCAGCCGCACGTGGGATTGAATTCGTCGTACTCGATCGCCCCAACCCTCTCGGCGGACTGAAGATCGAAGGAAGTATTCTGGATACCGCGTTCGCGTCGTTTGTCGGACAATTTCCGATCCCGTATGTCTACGGCATGACGTGCGGCGAATTGGCACGTATGCTCAACGAAGAGCGTATGCTCAGAGGCGGCTTGCAATGCAAGCTTACGGTGATTCCGATGGAGGGGTGGAGCCGGTCGATGCGGTTTGAAGATACCGGACTTCCGTGGGTTCTCACTTCCCCGCATATCCCGGAGGCGGAATCTCCCCAGTATTACGTCAGTACAGGTATCATGGGCGAGCTTGGAGTTTTGTCGGAAGGAGTTGGCTACACTCTTCCATTTCATATGTGTGCGGCGCCGTGGATCGATGGGGAAGAGTTCGCGGCAAAGCTGAACGCTCTTGCGATCGACGGTGTGCTGTTTCGGCCGGTTACGTTCAAGCCATTCTATGGAAAGTACCAGAACCAGGTTCTAAGAGGCGTCCAAATACACCTCGTGGATTACGAAAGAGTCAACCTCATTAGCTTGCAGTTTATACTCATGGACGTACACCATCAACTTTACCCGGACAAAAATCCGTTTGCGATGGCTGAACCACGATGGGAGATGTTTGACAAAGTCTGCGGCACGGACGAAGTACGGCGGATCTTTACAAAACGCATGCGTTATGATGATATCAAACCGATCCTCACTCAGGACATTGAGTCCTTCCGCAAGCGCTCAAGCAAGTATTACCTCTACAAGTGAAAAACATGGAAACCAAAATCCAGCCAAAGGAAACACCACGGGACCGGCCGTCGGTTACCGTGAAGATTCAACGGGGAAAATCGGCGGGACAGGAGTTTACCTTCGACAAGGACTTCAAGATCGGCCGCGAGAAGGAATGCGAGATTATTCTCACCGATGACAACGTAAGCCGCGTGCACACGGAAGTGGAATTCGCCAAAGGCAATTGGTGGATCAACGACGTTGAAAGCACGAATGGGACGTTTAAGGGGGGTGCACGCATCAGTCATATTCCGGTTAAGGGGAGAACATCGGTGGTGTTGGGTGTTGGCGGACCGCGGCTGGTATTTGAAATCAAGGCAACCACGAAGGAAGACCTTGCCGCTGCGACGCAACTCCCTTCCGTCACGAACTACAAGAAGCATTACTTCGATGACAGAACCAACCTCGACGCGGGTCAACACACGCGCATGATCCGCCAGGCATTCAAGGAAGTACGGAAAGTTCAATCGAAGAAATATACCAAGATCATTGCTGGCCTTGTTCTCCTGACGGTTGCCGCAATTACCTACGGCTGGATCAAAGAGAATCAGCTGGAGAAGCAACGGCAACTCGCGCAGGAGGTGTTCTACAAACTAAAGTCGCTTGAAATCGCAAATGCAAAGCTGCGGGCGTGGGTTGCCAGAACGGGCGATGAACAGGCAAAGGAAGAAGCATCACGTAACCTTGCGCTCCGCGAAGAACTGACGAATAGCTACAACACGTTCATCGATGAAATGGGTGTATACTCCGGTGTCTCGGAAGAGGAACGAACCGTCTATCATGTCGCACGGGTATTCGGTGAGTGCGAGCTGACGATGCCGGAGGAGTTCGTGAAGGAAGTGCTCGCGTATGTGAACGAATGGAAACTCTCTTCCCGATTGGTGAACGCAATTCAGCGCGCGGAGAAAGAGGGATACCCACAGGAGATCGCAAAGGTCATGCTCACGAAACATCTCCCCCCGCAGTTCATGTACCTTGGTCTCCAGGAAAGCGATCTTGACGTGACGAAAGTCGGACCGAAGACCCGCTTCGGTATTGCAAAGGGAATGTGGCAGTTCATTCCTTCCACCGCTCTTGAGTATGGCTTGCGAACCGGTCCTCTGGTCTACATGGATCGCCACGATCCACGAGATGAACGTCAGGATTTCGAGAAGTCCACGGTGGCGGCTGCGAGTTACCTGCAGGACATCTACAATGGCGAGGCGCAGGCCTCAGGACTGCTGGTCTGCGCATCCTACAACTGGGGCCACAACCTCGTCCGCGGACTCATTAAGAAAATGCCGGAGAATCCGCAGGAGCGGAATTTTTGGCAATTTCTGGTGAAGTACCGCAACAAGATTCCAAAAGAAACATACGATTACGTGTTTTATATCTTTTCCGCAGCGGTGATCGGCGAGAATCCGAAGTTATTCGGATTTAATTTTGAAAGGCCATTCCCTCCTACATTGCCGCAGGTTGCCGAAAAATAATTTTTGTTGCCGTGTTGTTTTTTTTAGCAGCGGGCTTGAGCCCACCGCAAAAAAAACTATCCTTTCCTGCCAAAAGCCGGATCAATCTTAATCAGACTCGTCACCACAAACGCCGGGATCGTGCTGATCATGATCCAGATAAAGAAGTTCTGATAGCCCAGAAACTCCTGGATGAAACCGCTGAACAAGCCCGGCAACATCATC